>NZ_SDKK01000091.1 GCF_008107625.1 Zoogloea oleivorans | reverse complement strand
CACGGCCTGCCGGGTGGCGGTGCCGACGACGCGCATGTCTTCCACGCTGGCACCACCGAAGCCGACGGCGCCATCCGCACCAGCGGCGGTCGCGTACTGTGCGTCACCGCCCTCGGCGACAACGTCAAGAGCGCCCAGAAGCGCGCCTACGAACTGGTCGACCAGATCCACTTCGACGGCATGCAGTGCCGTCGCGACATCGGCTACCGGGCCGTCGGACGCAAGGGCTAAACCACCATGCCACACCTGCGCATCGAGTACAGCACCAACATCGCCGCCCGTTTCGACGGTGCGGCCGTGGCCCAGGCAGGCTGCGACGCCCTGCTTTCCAGCGGCGTTTTCAACCCGCCCGACTCAATCAAGGTGCGCCTGGTGCCGGTCGAGCACTTCCGCGTCGGCAGCGGCGCCGATCACGGCTTCCTGCACGCCGACCTGGGCATGCTGTCGGGGCGCGACACCGCCACCAAGCTGCGCGTTACCGATGCGCTGGTGCGGGCCATCGCCCCCCTCGTCCAGCCCGGCCCGCAGGTGGTGCAAGTCACCGCCGACGCCCGCGACATGGACCGGGACTGCTATTCGAAACGCCTCATTCCTGGCGCCTGATTCACCCCGAAAGAATCCTCCCATGCCTGACCGCGAAGCCGTCAAAGCCTACCTCCTCGACCTCCAGACGCGCATCATCGATGCCCTCGAAGCCTTCGACGGCAAGCCCTTCCGCACCGACAGCTGGACCCGTCCGGCTGGTGGCGGTGGCCTCACCCGGCTGATCGAGGAAGGCAACTTCTTCGAGCGCGGCGGCTGCAACTTCTCGCATGTGATGGGCGAAGGCCTGCCCCCTTCCGCCACCGCTGCCCGCCCCGAGCTGGCCGGGCGCAGCTACGAGGCGATGGGCGTGTCACTGGTCCTGCATCCGCGCAACCCCTACTGCCCGACCGTGCACATGAACGTGCGCTTCTTCATCGCCAGCGCACCGGGCAAGGCCGATGTGTGGTGGTTCGGCGGCGGCATGGACCTGACCCCCTACTACCCCTTCGAGGAAGACGTCCGTGCCTTCCACGCCACCTGCAAGGCCGCCGTGCTGCCCTGGGGCGAAGCCGAGTACGAGCGCCTGCGCGACTGGTGCGACCGTTACTTCTTCCTCAAGCACCGCAATGAACCGCGCGGTGTCGGCGGCCTGTTCTTCGATGACCACGGCGCCGACGGCCAGGTGGATTTCGACGCGGCCTTCGCCATGACCCGCAGCGTCGGCGACGCCTTCCTGCCGGCCTACCTCCCCATCGTCGAGCGCCGCCGTGACACGCCCTTTGGCGAGCGCGAGCGTGACTTCCAGGCCTACCGCCGCGGTCGCTACGTCGAGTTCAACCTGGTCTTCGACCGCGGCACCCTGTTCGGCCTGCAGTCGGGTGGCCGCACCGAATCCATCCTGATGTCCATGCCGCCGATCGTCAAATGGCGCTACGACTGGCAGCCAGAACCCGGCAGCCCGGAAGAAAAGCTGTACACCGAATTTCTCGTTCCGCGCACCTGGGCCTGACCCATCAATCAGTGGGTCGGACTTCAGTC
>NZ_SDKK01000107.1 GCF_008107625.1 Zoogloea oleivorans | reverse complement strand
GGCCAGCAGGAACTCCTCAACCCGCTCGGCGTGAACTGCCTGCGCCTCCTTTCGGGGCGGGGCTACCGGGTGTGGGGCGCGCGCCTGATCTCCTCCGATCCCGAGTGGAAATACGTCAGCGACCGGCGCTACTTCAACTACCTGGAAGCCTCCATCGACCGGGGCACCCAGTGGGCGGTCTTCGAACCCAACGGCGAGCGCCTGTGGGCCAACGTCCGGCAGGCCATCGCGGACTTTCTCTACAACGAATGGCGCAGCGGCGCGCTGCTCGGCAGCACGGTGGAGGAAGCCTTCTTCGTGCGCTGCGACCGCAGCACCATGACCCAGAACGACCTCGACAACGGGCGCCTCATCTGCCTGATCGGCGTCGCCATCATCAAGCCGGCCGAGTTCGTGATCTTCCGCATCGGGCAGAAGACCGCGGATGCGCGCAGCTGAGTAGAGGAGCCTCACCATGGCCAACCGCAACACGCCCTTCGGGGCCTTCAACTACCTCGTCGAATTCGACGGCGGCGAGATTCTCGGCGGCTTTTCCGACGTCTCCGGCATCGGCAGCGAAATCAAGGTCGCCGAATACCGCAACGGCAACGAAAAGGAGAACCACACCCGCAAGGTGGCCGGCATCCACACCGCCGGCGACATCACCGGCAAGCGCGGCATCATCAACTCCAAGGCGCTCTTCGACTGGATCAAGGCTGCCCGCATCAACGGCCCGGACGCCCAGAAGACGATGAAGATCACCCTCCTCGACGAAGCCCAGCGGCCGGTCCAGTCGTGGCTGCTGCGCGGCGTGATTCCGATGAAATACACCGGCCCGACGCTGGCCGGCAAGGGCGGTGGCGACGTGGCGATGGAAGAAGTCGTGTTCTCCGCCGAAGCCTTCGAGATCCAGGCCTGAGCACCATGCGCACGAGGAGCCTCCCGTGTTGAGCGGCCTGCGCTTCGAAACAGCCCGCCCCGCCGGCGGGCTGGCCCCCGCGCGCACCGACGTGGCCTGCTTCATCGGCCATGTCGCGCGCCGCC
>NZ_SDKK01000103.1 GCF_008107625.1 Zoogloea oleivorans | reverse complement strand
TGGCGGCCACGGATTCAGGTTCGAGCTCAACACCGGTGGCCGTGATCTTGAAATTAAGCATGTTTCCTATCGTTGTACGTCTAAGGAGCGTTTATTTTCTTGGTCAGTCGAGCGGCACAGGACGCCCCAATTATCTCACGACTACTCACGCAACTAACTTGGGCTGCCAGGACATGTGCGTGTATCGTTCGGCGAAGGCAGTACGACCAATTGCGGTCCTCTCATGCGTCCAGGCCGATGACCGCTTGGCAGCGGAAGCAGATTTTGGATGTGTATCATGCAGCCTATGCAAAACGTTAGATTGACCATGGCCGAGCGAGTCCGACGGCTTAACCCTACGCCGCAGACCCTGAGACGTCTATTTGCGCTATCGCAGAACCGGTGTGCTTTCGAGGGCTGCACGCACCCCGTGATCGACCAGGATGGAGGATTGCTGGCTGAGGTTTGCCACATCGAAGCAGCGAACCAAACTGGCCAGCGCTTCAATCCGGCTCAGACCAACGAAGACCGCCGACAGTTTGAGAACCTTATCTTACTGTGTCGGAACCACCATCGCGAGACAGACGATGTTGAACGGTTTCCGACTTCTGTCATGAAGCAGATGAAGGCTGTTCACGATTCCAAGGCAAGCGCTGTGGGGATGACAAACGGCTTGGCGCAGGAGCGATTCGTCGATCAGAGCGCCTACGCTAGCCTTCAACTGCCAATGAATTTCCAGCAACTTGACCTGTCCTTGCTCGAAGATACGTTCTTCCCGGATGCGCGCAAAATCATGGAGGCCGTCGCCCGCCTTCCTAGCCTGACTCGAAGCCTGTACGCACACGCTCTGGCCAACAGCCACGCTTGGCCGAACGACCTCTCTATCTATTGCGACCCATTCGAACTCACGCTGCGCCTGGACCATTCCTACGAAAAGCTGAAGCCGCACTTCTCGATTCTCGAAACCAACGGACTCATTTGGTTTCCCGAGTACCGAACAGACTGGACTCACCCCAATACGCCAGGCTTCCGGTCCTACTTCCGTCAGTTCGACAAGGAAGATAACGGCATCTACTTCCTGCTACTGGCCACCAGGCGCTTCGAGAGAGAGAAAGAGGTGCTGGTGGACATTTTCGAGAACGGCGGTTTCAACTCT
>NZ_SDKK01000028.1 GCF_008107625.1 Zoogloea oleivorans | reverse complement strand
GAACCGCATTACCCGAAGGCCGGCCGGCGGGGTCGTCCGCCTAGGTCGCTGGAGACGATGCTGCGCATCTACTTCATGCAGCAGTGGTACGCCCTGTCGGACCCGGCGATGGAGGACGCGCTGTACGAGATCGAATCGATGCGCCGCTTTGCCGGGCTGGAACCGGTGCGCGTCAAGCTAGTTGTCGCCTGATTCATGCAGCTCTTTGGTGTTTATTCCCCACGGCAACGACCGCCTCTCGCTCGGGATTGAGAGTCACCGCGATGATGGGTGACCAGTTCCGCGTGTGCCCTGTCCAGCGTGCGGGATGGCGCGCTCGGGCGTTGGCATAGAGTGCATGGCGAGCAGCCAGAATCGCATGGTCCTCGCCCGCATGGCGCTGGGCTGGACTCACGTAGCGGATGCCGCTGTGGCGATGCTCGACGTTGTACCACTGCACGAAACCGCTGGCCCAGGATCGGGCCGCCTCCAGATCCTCGAAACCCCGCGCCGGAAACTCGGGCCGGTACTTGGCGGTGCGGAACAGCGCTTCGGCGTAGGCGTTGTCGTCACTGACCCGGGGCCGCGAGTAGGACGGTTTGATGCCCAACCAGTGGAGCATCGCCAGCACCGTGGTGGCCTTGAGCGTCGCGCCGTTGTCGCCGTGCAGGACGGGTTTGTCGGCCAAAGCGGCGATCCCTTCCGCCAGCGCCGTACGGCGCACCAGGTGGGCGGCGTGCTCGGATGCGTCGGTGTCATGCACTTCCCAGCCTACGATCTTGCGGCTGTAGAGATCCAGGATCAGATACAGATGGAACCAGCGCCCGGCTACCGTGGCCGGCAGGTAGGTCATGTCCCAGCACCACACCTGGCGCGGTGCGGTGGCGATGTGGGTGCTCGGCGGGCGGGGGGCTGCAGGGGCTTTGGCGCGTCCCCGGTGCGTCGTCTGGCCCGCTTCGCGCAGGATGCGGTGGAAGGTCGATTCGCTGGCCAGATAGACGCCCTGATCGGCCAGCATCGGGACGATGCGTGCCGGCGGCAGGTCGGCAAAGCGGGCGTCGTTGGCCACCTGCAGCACCGCATGGCGCTCCACCTCGGTCAGGGCATGGGCAGGCCGGGGGCGCAAGGTTGCTGGTCTGAGATCCCCACGCACGAGGCCCGCCTCACGTTTCCAGCGCTGCAGCGTACGCAGCGTGATGCCCGCTACCTTGCAGGCTGCGTCAAGACGCGCCCCAGCGTGCTGGGCTGCTTCAATGTTCCGGACTTTCATCCGGCGATCTTCCAGGCCGATCATGCGTCCTCGTCCCTGTCCTTTGGAAAGATCGCCTCGAGCTTTTTTGAAAGCACCAGCAGCGCTGCCGCCTCCGCCAGGGCCTTCTCCTTGCGACGCAGTTCCCGCTCGAGTTCCTTGATGCGACGCCGATCCTGCTTGGTCTGCAGCGGGCTGGCACGGGCTTCTTCGGGTGTTGCCAGCGCTTGCGTGGCCGCTTGGCGCCACTGAGCCAGATCCTGCGGATAAACCCCGTGCTCACGGCACCAGGCATTCCGGGCCGCCTCATCGAGCGCCGCCGTGGTGAGTACGGCCTCGAACCGGGCCGCCGCTGTCCAGGCCCGCTCGCGAGCGGGCCTGGACAGCGCATCACTTCTCCACCGCTCCAGCGTTGCCACGCCCACGCCGATCTCACGTGCAACGGCCTCCACCGTTGCGCTCTCCGGCGGCAGCAATCTCGCTACCGCTCGATCCTTGAATTCCTGTCCGTATCGCGCCATGTCTCTCTCATCATCGCCCCCGAATTTAGGATTCTATCGAGGCGACAACTATTCTGACGCGGGGGGGAACTCTCCGACGACGCGATGCCCGACGAAACGACGATTCTCAAGTTCCGTCACCTGCTCGAGAAGCACGGCCTGACGGCCCAGATGATGAACATCATCAACGACACGCTCGCGGATCGCGGCCTGCTGCTCAAGGGCGGCACGATGGTCGACGCCACGATCATTCATGCGCCACCGTCGACGAAGAACGAGCAAAACAGCGCGATCCGGAAATGCACCAGACGAAGAAGGGCAGGCAGTGGTTCTTCGGGATGAAGATCCACGTGGGCGCAGACGTCAATTCCGGGCTGGCGCATACCGTCTCGGTGACGCCGGCAAACGCTTCCGATATCAGTCAGTTGCCGCACCTGCTGCGCGAGGACGACCGCGCGGTGTTCGGCGACAAGGGCTATGTCAACAATGACCTGAAGCGTCACGCGAGGAAGGCTGGCGTGTTCTGGGGCGTCTCGCTCAAGGCCAGCAAACAGCGCCCGCTGAGCGACGCCAACCAGCGCTTCAATCATCGAATGTCCTCGATCCGCGCACGGGTCGAGCATGTGTTTCGGGTGATCAAGCGCCAATTCGGCTACACGAAGGTGCGCTACAAGGGGATCGCCAAGAACGCGGCGCAAGTGTTCTCGCTGATCGGACTGACCAATCTTTACCTGAGAAGGGGAGCCATGATGAATTGACGGGAGCAATCCGTCCGCTGAGGCCGAAATGGCCTCGCAATGCGGCAGTCAAGACGGAAAAAGTGATCATCGAAGTCGGCTCAAAACTGCTGGCTTGGGTGTTCGTGCTCAAAACGTCAATTGATCAGGGGTTCCTTAGTTAACTGGGTGCCGGAATCGTGCAGATTCTATCGATGCTGTAAGTTCTGGTCTTGCTGCTACGACTTTGCAGTGTACACCACCTCAAGCCGTAAAACCACTTTAGAGACATGTCTGGTTTGATCACATAACAGTTAAAAGTCTGTTTATATGTTGCTTTACTCATCATCCCACAAACCATCAAGCGACCCACCACCAAGCGACTTCCAGCTAATTTTATCGATTGATTTCTTCAGTTCTATCATGTGTGCGCCATGATAGTAGGTCTTAGTGGACTCGTTACCTTCTTTGAGTTTGTGCCCCATAATTTGACTAACTATCTTGCTATCAATACCGGCCCGGATCATCTGCGTGTCGACTGAATGCCGTATAGAGTGAAATGTTATATCTGCACCAAAACCAAGACCTGATTTTAGCTTTGAAAATCTGTTGACAATAGCACCAGTCGGCCTTTTTGCGTCCCTTGATATATCGAACAGATAATCATCATCAGATTTGGACTTACACAGATGATCAAGCAAGTTATTGATGCTGGAATGCACTGGTATTTTCCGGACACCCGAAGTTGTTTTTGACTTTTTGATGTCAATAAATCGAACTTTATCATCAAAAGCAATATCTGATTTTTTCAGATCACCAATTTCATTGATACGCATTCCGGTGAAGGCTGCAATCATAATGAAATCCTGAATCTGCTGATCCTTATCCAGCCTTGCCCGATTGTAAATTTTCCCTATGCCTTCATTGTCAATATCTTTCCTGTTTGTTTTTTCAACAGGATTAATATCGAACTTAGGAACACTCAGATCAACCTCGACAACCACTTCAAACTTGAACTCTATATATTTTATAAATTTTGAAACTGCCTTACCAAGAATACGTGATATTGATCCGTCCGTTTTCCCTTCTGCACGGTTATCTTTTATCCAATCACGGATAGACTTAGTGGACAGTTGAGATAGTTTCTTGAAAGACAACAACCAATAATTCAGATCATTAGAATATGAATTAATCGTCGAAGCGGCATAACCCTGTGATTTAAGATTATCTATAAAGTCTGATTTGTTTAGTTCAAAAACAACATCAGCTTTTGTTGCGATACTCAGGAATTGCTCTGCGACTGACTCATTTACATTGGCGATAGTAACCACCTCTGTCAGATCAACATCAGCACCTGAGATAGCAATATCGTTTGCGCGCTTGAGAAAATCGGGAAGTTTTAGCCTTGCATCTAAAATCTGCTGCTTCCAGTTAGCAACCTGCACCAAAGCGAGAATTTCAGCTTTTATCTTGTCTTGAGTTTGAAGAGATTTGTAAAACCGGGAAGTCCCCAGTTTTGCCCTTACATCCTTGGGAACAGACAGATAGCAGCACCACGTGTTATGGCGTAGCTCGATGTAACGCGGCATGGTTGTGTTCCTGTGTGTAAGTTGCAGATTGTCATCTTATACACAGGTTTTACACACAGCAACTAGACACAACATGCTGAATTAGCTTGATTTTATTGGACTTTACCCAAGGGTAAGCAAACGTGAATGGTTTGCATGCTGGCTCCTGGGGTTTCGATAAAGTCCGACTGAATCTGTCGGGTATCGCAGTGTGCCGCCGCCAGCCCCACATTTCCTTGAGCGCGAGCAAGAAAAAAGCCGCAACGCGTGCGGCTTTCTTTTGGCGCAGCAAAAACCTTCTTAGAGGTTTTCGAGGCGCAGACGGGTCACCTTGCCGGTCACCGAGTCGAGGTTCTCGATCTTGGCGATGGCCGTATCCATGTTCTTCTCGATGGTCAGATGGGTCAGGATGATGATGTCGGTTTGCGACTCACCCTCTTCCGGCTCGCGCTGCAGCATGGCGTCGATGGAGATCGACTGGTCGGCCAGGATGCGGGTGATGTCGGCCAGCACGCCCGGGCGATCCAGCACACGCAGGCGCAGGTAGTAGCTGGTCTCGACCTCTTCGATCGGCAGCATCGGCACATCGGTGATCTGGTCCGGCTGGAAAGCCAGGTGCGGCACGCGGTGCTCGGGATCGGAGGTGTGCAGGCGAGTCACGTCCACCAGGTCGGCAATCACGGCGCTGGCGGTCGGCTCGGCGCCGGCGCCCTTGCCGTAGTAAAGGGTTGCGCCAACAGCGTCGCCCTGCACCAGCACGGCGTTCATGGCACCTTCCACGTTGGCGATCAGGCGCTTGGCCGGAATCAGCGTCGGGTGCACACGCAGCTCGATGCCCTGCGGACGGCGGCGGGCGATGCCCAGCAGCTTGATGCGGTAGCCGAGTTGTTCGGCGTACTTGATGTCGGCGGCGTCGAGCTTGGTGATGCCTTCGACGTAGGCCTTGTCGAACTGGATGGGCACACCAAAAGCGATGGAGGCCATCAGTGTGGCCTTGTGGGCGGCATCCACGCCTTCGATGTCGAAGGTGGGATCGGCTTCGGCGTAGCCGAGGCGCTGGGCTTCCTTGAGCACGTCGGCAAAGGGCAGGCCCTTGTCGCGCATCTCGGACAGGATGAAGTTGGTGGTGCCGTTGATGATGCCGGCGAGCCACTGGATGCGGTTGGCGGAGAGGCCTTCGCGCAGCGCCTTGATGATGGGGATGCCACCGGCGACGGCGGCTTCAAAAGCCACCATCACACCCTTTTTCTGGGCGGCGGCGAAGATCTCGTTGCCGTGCACGGCGAGCAGCGCCTTGTTGGCGGTCACCACGTGCTTGCCGTTCTCGATGGCTTTCAGGACGAGTTCCTTGGCCACACCGTAGCCACCGATCAGTTCGACGACGATGTCGATCTCGGGGTCGGTCACGATCGAGAAAGCGTCGTCGGTCAGACGCACGCCGCTGCCGACAATGCTCTTCGCCAGTTCCAGATTTTTGTCGGCCACCGCGGTAATGCGGATCGGCCGGCCGGCACGGCGGGTGATTTCTTCTTCGTTGCGCTTGAGAACGGTGAACGTGCCGCCGCCGACGGTGCCGATGCCCAGGAGGCCAACATTGATGGGTTTCATGGTCTTTTGGGGAGTGAAAAGGTCAGTGTTAAAAGTGGAAAAGGGGCACGACTGCAGCCGTGCCCCTGGAGATTGTCAGGTGCCGTGACGTTTCCGGTAGTTTTCCAGGAAGCGCGCGATGCGGCCAACGGCCACCTTCAGGTCATCCTCGTGGGGCAGGAAAACCAGACGGAAGTGATCCGGGGTCGGCCAGTTGAAGCCGGTGCCCTGCACCAGCAGCACGCGCTCTTCTTCAAGCAGTTCGGCGATGAACTGCTGGTCGTCCTCGATGGGGTACATCTTCGGGTCGAGCTTCGGGAACATGTACAGCGTGGCCTTTGGCTTTACGCAACTGACACCGGGAATGGCGGTAATCAGTTCGTGCGCCAGGTCGCGCTGGCGACGCATGCGGCCGCCGGGGGAAACCAGGTCGTCGATGCTCTGGTAGCCGCCCAGCGCGGTTTGAATGGCGTACTGGCCGGGCACGTTGGCGCACAGGCGCATCGAAGCCAGCATGTTGAGGCCTTCGATGTAATCGGCCGCTGGACGCTTGTCGCCGGACACCACCATCCAGCCGGCACGGTAGCCGCAGGAGCGATAGTTCTTCGACAGGCCGTTGAAGGTAACGGTGAACACGTCTTCCGACAGGGACGCGACGGAGGTGTGCTCGATGCCGTCGTAGAGCACCTTGTCGTAGACCTCGTCGGCGTAGATGATCAGGCCGTGTTCGCGGGCGATGTCCACGATGGCCTTCAGGGTATCGTCGGGGTAGACGGCGCCGGTCGGATTGTTCGGGTTGATGAGGACGATGGCGCGGGTCTTGGGCGTGATCTTGGCGCGGATGTCGTCCAGATCGGGCAGCCACTCATTGGCCTCGTCACAGATGTAATGGCGCGGAGTGCCGCCGGACAGGCTCACAGCGGCGGTCCACAGCGGGTAATCGGGGGCCGGCACCAGCACTTCGTCACCGGTGTTGAGCAGCGCGTTCATGGCCATCACGATCAGCTCGGAGACGCCGTTGCCCACGTAGATGTCTTCCAGCGTCACACCCTTGATGTGCTTCTGCTGGGTGTAGTGCATGATCGCCTTGCGGGCCGAGAAGATGCCCTTGGAGTCCGAATAGCCTGCGGCGTTGGGCAGGTTGCGGATCATGTCCAGCTGGATTTCTTCAGGCGAATCGAAACCGAACGCGGCCAGGTTGCCGATGTTCAGCTTGATGATCTTGTGACCCTCGTCCTCCATCTGCTTCGCCTTTTGCAGCACGGGGCCGCGGATGTCGTAACAGACGTTGGCGAGCTTGTCGGACTTGCGGATTGGTTGCACGGCGGTTTCCGTTTCCTTGCTGGTGGGTGCGGGCTGCTTTGAAACAACACGCAATTTGGTGTGGCGGCTCATGGTCCTGGCCCCGCGTCGGGGTACCCGCAGAGGCAAACCCGGCAGGTGCGAGACGACGCAAAGCTATAATGTTACCCAAGCCACCCTGACCGGGCAAATCAAGGCCCGAACACCGTACGAGAGTCCAATCCCCCATGAAACTCCACCTCGACAAAAGCGACCAGTACAACACCATCTCACGCTACGACGCCCGGCACGTAATGATTGGCCAGACGCGCCACGAAAACAGCGTGATCGTGATGCCCGAGCGCATCGAAACAGACTGGCAGAACGGCGGTTTCGACGCCCTCAACGAAGCCGACTTCGCACGCCTGGCCGGGCTCGGCTGCGAGATCCTGATTCTCGGCACCGGCATGAAGCAGCGCTTTCCGCACCCCAAGCTGATGAAATCGCTGATGCAGGCCCGCATCGGACTCGAGGTGATGGACCTGGGCTCGGCCTGCCGCACTTACAACATCCTCGTCGCCGAGCATCGCACCGTGGCGGCGGCGCTGCTGTTTGACCCGGCCTGAGCGGCATTCTTCACGCTGGATGGATTGCCAGCCCTGCGGCTTGGGATTAGGCTGATACCGGAATTCATCCTCCGGAGAAAACATGCTCGATCAGGCTGCACCCGACTTCACCCTGCCCGCCACCAGCGACCAGACCCTCAGCCTGTCCGCCCTCCAGGGCAAAAAGGTGGTGCTGTATTTCTACCCGAAGGACAGCACCCCTGGCTGCACCACCGAAAGCCAGCAGTTCCGTGACCTCCACCCCGAGTTCCTGGCCGCCGACACCGTCGTGCTCGGCATCTCCCGGGACAGCATCAAGTCCCACGAAAACTTCCGCACCAAGCAGGCCCTGCCCTTCGACCTGGTCTCCGACCCGGACGAAACTGCCTGCACGCTGTTCGGCGTCATGAAAATGAAAAACATGTACGGCAAGCAGGTACGGGGCATCGAACGCAGCACCTTCGTCATCGACGCCGCCGGTGTCCTGCGCCGCGAATGGCGCGGCGTGAAGGTGCCCGGCCATGCCCAGGAAGTACTGGACTACACCAAGACCCTGTAACCCCCGCCCTTCTCCACGACAGCCGAGAAACAACGACGACCATGGCCACCCGACGCCCCGCGAAGTCCAAGAAAACCTCCACCAAGCTGTTCGTCCTCGACACCAACGTGCTGATGCACGACCCCACCAGTCTGTACCGCTTCGAGGAGCACGACATCTTCGTGCCGATGATGACCCTCGAAGAGCTGGATTCGAACAAGAAGGGCATGTCGGAAGTTGCCCGCAACGCCCGCCAGGCCAGCCGCAGCCTGGACGAGATCGTCAACTCCTGCCCAGAGGGCATCGAGGAAGGCATCAGCCTCGTCGATGCCTCCAGCCAGCTGGCCAGCGGCCGCCTGTTCCTGCAGACCGAAGCGGTCAACGTCCAGCTGCCGGCGGCCATGCCCACCGCCAAGGGCGACAACCAGATTCTCGCGGTGGTGATGCACCTCTTCGAGAAGTACGACAAAAAGCGTGAAGTGATCCTGGTGTCGAAGGACATCAACATGCGTATCAAGGCCCGAGCCCTCGGCCTGGCCGCGCAGGACTACTTCAACGACAAGGTCCTCGAAGACACCGACCTGCTGTACACCGGCACCAAGGAAATCGATGCCGCCTTCTGGGAAGCCAACGGCAAGGACATGGAATCCTGGAAACAGGAAACCCGCACCTACTACAAGATCAAGGGCCCCGACACACCCGACCTGCTGATCAACGAGTTCGTCTTCCAGGAAGGCGAACAGCCGCTGCAGGCCTGGGTCAAGGAAAAAGCCGGGCGCACCGTCACCCTCGAAACCCTCATCGACTACTCCCACCAGAAGAACAACACCTGGGGCATCACCGCCCGCAACCGGGAGCAGAACTTCGCCCTCAACCTGCTGATGAACCCGGAAATCGACTTCGTCACCCTGCTCGGTCAGGCCGGCACCGGCAAAACGCTGCTGACGCTGGCCGCCAGCCTGACCCAGGTACTCGAGACCAAGCGCTACTCGGAAATCATCATGACCCGCGTCACCGTACCGGTGGGCGAGGACATCGGCTTCCTGCCGGGCACCGAGGAAGAAAAGATGGCCCCGTGGATGGGCGCACTGGAAGACAACCTCGACGTGCTCAACGGCACCACCGGCGAGGGTGGCGAATGGGGCCGGGCCGCCACGCGCGACCTGATCAGGAGCCGCATCAAGATCAAGTCCCTCAACTTCATGCGCGGGCGCACCTTCATCAACAAGTTCCTGATCATCGATGAAGCGCAGAACCTGACGCCCAAGCAGATGAAGACCCTCATCACCCGCGCCGGCCCCGGCACCAAGGTGGTGTGTCTGGGCAACATCGCGCAGATCGACACGCCCTACCTCACCGAGGGCTCGTCGGGCCTCACCTACGTGGTGGACCGCTTCAAGGGCTGGCCGCACTCCGGCCACATCACCCTGCAGCGGGGCGAGCGTTCGCGTCTGGCCGACCACGCCGCCGAAGTGCTGTAAGTCATCGCTTCATCCCGAACGGCCACCCGGCAAGCGCTGAGTGGTCGTTTTCATCAAGATCGCCGACCACGGAAATCCAACGCAATGATCCACTGGCAAGATCTCGAAAGCCGCTATGCCGGCAAACCGGAATTCATCCGCAAATTGCTGGGTGTCTTCGTCAACAGCCAGACGCCGACAGTCGATGAGCTGCGGGTCATGGCGGCCGACGGCGATACCGAAAACCTGGCCCGGCTGGCCCACTCGCTGAAAGGATCGGCCGGCAACATCATGGCCCGTGACCTGATGGGCCTGGCCCTCGAGACTGAGCATGCCGCCCGCGACAAGCTTCCGGAGGCCATGGGCCTGGCCTGCGATCTGGCCGACGGGCTCAACGCCACGCTGGCCGAAATCGCCGAACGGCTCAAGGCGTGACCGGCGCCGACTGAAGCGTCGCAGCCACCTCGGCAAGCGTTGCCGGATCCAGCGCCGGCAAAGGCAGCACCCGGGCCGCAGCCGCCCGCCGATAAAGGCCCTCGCCGCCCCGCCGGTAGGCCGGATCGTAGTGACTGGTAACCAGCTGCTCAGCCAGCGGACGCCAAACGCCAGCATTCACCAGGGCCTGCCACTCCCCCACCCGCAGGTGCCCGTGCTGGCCCACCAGGCGCTCCAGTTTTTCATTGAAGTCAGCGGGATCGGCAATCAGATCCGCATAGCGCTCCAGAAGGTGATCGACCCGTGCCTCCAGGGGCGCCTCGATACGCACGCAATCGCTGTCACGCAGGCGCTCGAACAGCACGCCGGGCAAATGCAAACGGCCAACCCGCCGGCTTTCCGACTCGGCCCACACCGGACGAGACGGATCGAAACCGCGCAGGACCGCCCACAGAGCCGTCTCGAAAGCCTTCTGGCAGGGCTGACTGCTGTTCGGCGCAGCCCCCAGCACCGAGCCGCGATGCGCAGCCAGGCCTTCCAGATCAAGCACCGGCTCCCCCGCCGCCGCCAGCGCATCGAGCAGCGCCGTCTTGCCGCTGCCGGTCGGGCCGCACAGAATGCGGAAATCCAGCGCCGACGGCAAGGTGTCGAGATCCTCGAGGACACGTTGCCGGAAATTTTTGTAGCCGCCCTCCAGGCGCCGGGCCGCCCAACCGATCTGGCCGAACACCACCGTCATCGATCCGCTACGCTGTCCGCCGCGCCAGCAGTAAATCAAGGGTTTCCAGCCCTTCGGCTTGCTGAGAAAATGCGTCTCGATATGGCGGGCAATGTTGCGCGACACCAGCACCGCCCCCACCTTTCGCGCCTCGAAAGGCGACACCTGCTTGTAAAGCGTTCCCACCCGGATCCGCTCCTCGTCATCCAGCACCGGGCAATTGATCGCCCCGGGAATGTGGTCTTCGGCAAACTCGGACGGAGAACGGACATCGATGATTGTATCGAAGTCATCAAGTTGGTCGATGCTGGCGGAAAAGGGTGCGGAATGGGAAGACATGAAGATAACGATTTGACCGGACAGGAAAAAAAGAGATGACTGAAGCACCCCTGCGACTCACCGAATTGTCTCACGGCGGCGGCTGCGGCTGCAAAATCGCCCCGGCTGTACTCAGCGAGATGCTGTCCCACATGCCCGCCGCCCAGCCTTTCGCCAACCTGCTGGTGGGTACCGAAACAGCCGATGACGCTGCTGTATGGCGGCTCAACGACCAGCAGGCGCTGATCGCCACTACCGACTTCTTCATGCCCATCGTCGACGACCCCTTCGACTTCGGGCGCATCGCCGCCACCAACGCCCTTTCCGACGTCTACGCGATGGGCGGCACGCCGATCATGGCCCTGGCCATCGTCGGCATGCCGGTGAACAAGCTTCCCCTGTCGGCCATCGGACGCATCCTCGAAGGTGGCGCCAGCATCTGCGCCGAAGCCGGCATTCCGGTGGCCGGCGGCCACAGCATCGACTCACCCGAGCCCATCTACGGCCTCGTCGCCCTCGGCATTGCCCACCCGGACGTGATCAAGCGCAACCGCGACGCCCGTGATGGCGACGTATTGATCCTCGGCAAACCACTGGGCGTCGGCATCCTCGGCTCGGCGATGAAAAAAGGTGTGCTGGATGCCGACGGCTACGCCCAGATGATCGCCACCACCACGCAGCTGAACAAGGTCGGTCCGGCGCTGGCGATCCAGCCCGGCGTGCACGCCCTCACCGACGTGACCGGCTTTGGCCTGCTCGGCCACCTGCTCGAAGTGTGCCGTGGCGCCGGTCTCGGTGCGACGGTCAGCGCCACCGCCCTGCCGATCATGCCGGCGGCGATTCCCTTCGCGCAGCAAGGCATCGGCCCCGGCGCCATCGCCCGCAACCTGGCCAGTTGCGGTGATGCCGTGCAGTTTGGCAACGGCGTGGAGGAATGGCAGCGCAGCGTGCTGGCCGATGCCCAGACCAGCGGTGGCCTGCTGGTGGCTTGTTCGGCGGACGCGGCACAGGCCGTACTGGAAACCTTCCGCAAGGGCGGCTTTGGTGCTGCGGCGATCATCGGCCGGATGCACACCGGCGCGGCCGAAGTCCGGATCAAGGCCTGAGCGACAGCAAAAAAGGCCAGCACCGCATTCCGCGGGGAGAGGGACGCGGAATGCGGGTGGCCTTTGGGGAGATTGCAGGCGGTACGACGGGACTCCGGATCGAAGGGCACTTTCGAACACCGAAGTCGCCGGGAGCGCGGCCTGCGCGCGCTCCGGGTTGGGGTCAGACGAGGGCTGCTTCCTGCTCGTGGGCCAGCATCGAGCCCTGCTGCTCGTAGCGCAGATGCCAGGCAAAAGCTTCCTGCAACAGGTGCGGGGTGTGACCACCGCGCCGGCTGGCACGCAGGAAATAATCGCGCAGCACGTCGCGGTACAACGGGTCGGTACAGTTGTCGATGACCTGACGGGCCCGCTCACGCGGCGCCAGGCCACGCAGGTCGGCCAGGCCGTGCTCGGTAACGATGATGTCCGTGTCGTGCTCGGTGTGATCCACGTGAGAGACCATCGGTACGATGCTCGAAATCGCCCCGGCCTTGGCGATCGACTTGGTGACGAACACCGACAGGTGCGCGTTGCGGGCAAAGTCACCCGAGCCACCGATGCCGTTCATCATGTGCGTGCCACCCACGTGGGTGGAATTCACGTTGCCGTAGATATCGCACTCCAGTGCCGTGTTGATGGTGATCAGGCCCAGGCGACGGATCACTTCCGGGTGGTTGCTGATCTCCTGCGGACGCAGCACCAGGCGCTGCTTGTAGCGGTCGATCTGGCTCAGCACGCGCTCGTAGGCGCCCTTCGACAAGGTGATCGACGAGGCCGACGCAAAGGTCAGGCGACCGTCGTCGAGCAGTTCCACGGTGCTGTCCTGCAGCACTTCGGAATACATCTTCAGATCGCGGAAAGGCGAATCCAGCATGCCGTGCAGCACTGCGTTGGCGATGGTGCCGATGCCGGCCTGCAGCGGCTGCAGCGACGGCGACAGGCGGCCGGCCTTGACCTCGTGGAACAGGAACTCGTTCAGGTGGCCGGCAATGGCATTCGTCTCGTGGTCTGGCGGCAGCACGTTGGACGGGCTGTCGGCCTTCTCGGTGATGACGATGGCGACGATCTTTTCCGGGTCAACGGGAATGAAAGGCAGGCCGATGCGCTGCTCCGGCGAAATCAGCGGAATCGGCAGGCGGTGCGGCCGGTAGGTCGGGATGTAGATGTCGTGCAGGCCTTCCAGCGCCTGCGGCATCTTGAGATTGATCTCGACGATGATCTTCTTGGCCAGCACCGCAAAGCTGGCCGAGTTGCCCACCGAGGTGGTCGGCACGATGCCGCCGTTTTCGGTGATGGCCGTGGCTTCGACTACCGCAATATCCACCGGGGCGATCTGCTTCGAGCGCAACAGCTCGACGGTTTCGGACAGATGCTGATCGATGAACATCACCTCGCCGGCGTTGATCTTGCGGCGCAGGGTCGGATCAGACTGGAAGGGAATGCGGCGGGAAATCGCGTTGGCGTCGGTGAGCACCTTGTCGATGTCGTTGCCCAGGGAGGCGCCGGTCATCAGGGTGATCTGCAGCGGCTCGCGACTGGCCCGCTCGGCCAGCGCAAAGGGCACCGCCTTGCAATCGCCGGCGCGGGTGAAGCCACTCATCCCAACGGTCATGCCGTCCTTGAAGAACAGGGCGGCATCTTCCGGCGACATGATGCGGTCACGCAGGCGGGCAAGGCGAATACGATCCATGGGCATGCTGTTTTCTCCGATCCTCTGATCTTTGCTGGGGGCTCGTCTCGACGGACGAGTTAGCCGAAAAGTATAGAAGCGAAGAAAAAGTCGTGCGATGACTTAAACTAATTCCATCGAGTCGTTTTTTTCATGAACCTATGGACCTGCGCGCCCTCCGCTACTTCGTCGAAACCGTCCGCCAGAACAGCTTCACCGTCGCTGCCGAACGGCTCCACGTCACCCAGTCCACGGTGAGCAAGATGATCCGCCAGCTGGAAGACGAAATCGGCCAGCCCCTGCTGATCCGCGAAGGCCGCCAGGTGCGCCTGACCGACGTGGGGCACATTCTCTTCGAGCGCGGCCAGGAGGCCCTTGGCGTGGTGCGCGAACTGTCACGGGAGGTCACCGACCTGACCGCCCTCACCCGCGGCGAACTGACCGTGGGCATGCCGCCGATGGTCAATCTGCTCTTCTCGCCGGTGGTAAAGGCCTTTTGCGAACGTCACCCGGGCCTGCGCCTGACCTTGCAGGAAAACGGCGGCCAGGTGATCGAACAACAAGTGGCCAGTGGCGAGCTGGAAGTGGGCGTCACCCTGCTGCCCGCCAACCCCGGCCTTGCACTTTCAACCCGCAGCTTCGGTCGTTACCCGATCCTCGTCGTCGGCCCCCGCCACGCCGCCTGGGCACGCGAGCCCGCGGTCAACCTGACAGCCTTGCGCGACGAGCCACTGGTGCTCCTGCCGGACGATTTCTCGCTGACCCGACGCCTGCGCGACGCCTTCAGCGAGGCCCGCCTGGAACCCCGCATCGCCGCCCAGAGCGGCCAGTGGGACTTTCTCGTCGCAATGGCGGCAGCCGGGCTGGGCACCACGCTGATGCCGGCGCCACTGCTGGCCCGCCTCCACATCGGCGACGAACTGGCCGTGCGCCCGCTGGCCGACCCGTCCATCGACTGGAACGTGGCGCTGATCTGGAAACCCGGCCGCTACATGTCCCACGCGGCGCGGGCGTGGCTGGTGATCTGTGGAGAGATCCTCAACACCGAACGCATCGGCTAAGATCGTTGAACCCAGCCCCCATGCCCGGAGACCACGACATGAACACCCGTTTTCTCGACGACTTGATCGTTGGCGATCGCTTCATCAGCGGCGGCCTGACCCTTACCGAAGCCGAGATCATCGATTTCGCCTTCCGCTACGACCCGCAACCCTTCCACCTGGACGCGGTGGCCGCCGCCGAGTCGCCTTACGGCGGGCTGATCGCCAGCGGTTTCCAGTCGCTGGCCCTGTGCTTCAGGCTGTTCATCCAGAGCGGCGTACTGGCCGGCTCGAGCATGGGCTCGCCGGGCATCGACGAGCTGCGCTGGCTGGCGCCGGTGCGCCCCGGCGACACCCTGCACAGCGAAGTGGAAGTGCTGGAGGTGCGCCCCTCCTCCTCGAAGCCCGACCGGGGAATTGCCCGCCTGCAATACAAGGCGCTGAATCAGCGGGGCGAAGCGGTGCTGTCCTTCATCGTCGCCCACCTGCTCAAGCGCCGGGCCACCTAGGCCACCAACACCCCGGCCAGCCAGTCCTCGATGTCGCGAATCTCTTCGAGACACAGGGAATGCTCCATCGGGTAGCTGCGCCATTCCAGCGGATAGCCTCCGGCGGCCAGAAAATCCCCGGAGCGCTTGCCGAAATCGTGGGGAATCACTGTATCGCCACGCCCATGGGCCATGAAGATCGGTACGTCACGGTTGGCCGGACTGGCTTCGGCAGCCAGGGTGTCGGCCAACGGCAGGTAGGTGGACATGGCCAGAATGCCGGCCAGCCGCTGCGGGTGACGCAACGCGGTGTGCAGTGCAATGGCGCCCCCCTGGGAAAAACCGGCCAGCACAATGCGATTGTCCGGAATGCCGCGGGCGTTTTCGCGGGCAATCAGGGCTTCGATCTGTGCTGCCGACTCCAGCACGCCAGCCGGATCCTCGCGCCGCTCCGAAAAATCCATCGACACGATGTCGTACCAGGCGCGCATCACATAACCACCATTGATCGTCACCGGTCGCTGGGGCGCGTGGGGAAAAACGAAGCGCGTCGGCGGCAGGCGATCCGGGTCAAGCTCGTCGACAACCGGCTCAAAATCGTGGCCATCGGCCCCCAGACCATGCATCCAGATGACAGCATGAGTGGGCTCGGGGCCAGTGGCGATTTCGAGGGCGGGAAGCAGGGAAACAGTCATCAAGATTCCTTGTTGGAAGGGGCGCCCGATTGTAACGGAGCATCGGCGAATCTCCGGTCTGCGCCGGTCGTCACTACGGCGTCCCTAAAAGATCCACAAAAGGCCGATTTATTGCGCAAGATCATGACAGGGGGGCAGTGGCGGAGTAGATTCGGTGGTTTGATCTGCGCCTTCGGTTCTGCTTATGGACACCACCGCCTCCGACACCCTGATTCGTACCAATCTGGACTTCCTGCGTCGCCATGCCCCCTTCGACCGGATGGAGGCGGAAGCCCTGCGTTTTCTGGGTGAACGCCTTGCCACCGCGTTCTATCCGGCAGACTCGGAAATTCTGGTGCCCGAAGACGGACCACCGCGCTACTTCTACATCGTCTATCGTGGCAAGGTACAGGCCCGCCAGGTTGGCAGCGTCGCCGTCACCGAATATTCCACACTGACCCTCGGCCCCGGCGAAGGCTTTCCGATCGGCTCGATTTCTGCCGAACGGCCGTCCACCAACGGCTACATCGCCGTGGAAGACAGCTACTGCTTCCAGCTCCCGGCCGCCGACTTCCTGCAGTTGCAGGAACTCAGCCCGAGCTTCCAGCTGTTTTGCACGCGCTACATCGCCAGCCTGCTCAACCAGTCGCGGGAGCAGCTGCAGGTGCAGTTCTCCCAGCGCGCCGCCGAGCAGCAGACGATGACCACGTCCCTGTCCAACCTGGTCAAAAAAGCGCCGATCTTTGTCGCACCCGACATGGTCACGCGCAGTGCCCTCGAAAAAATGGCCGAATTCGGCGTCGGCTGCCTGGCCGTTGCCGGCGAGGATGAAAAGCCCGTCGGAGTACTCACCCAGAGCGATATCCTGAAGCGCATCCTTCTGCCGGGATTCGACCTGACCCGGCCGATCGCCGACGTGATGACCACCCCGCCGCACACCCTCAACGGCAACGCCAGCGCCTACGACGCGGCCCTCGAGATGGCCACCCACGGGGTACGCCACATCCTGGTGGTGGACACCGACGACAAGCTCAAGGGCGTGATCTCCGAGCGCGACCTGTTTGCGCTACAACGCATCGGCCTGCGCCAGATCCGCTCCGGCATCGAGAGCGCTGCCGACGTGCAGGCCCTGCAGCGCGCCAGCCGCGACATTCGCCAGCTGGCCCTCAACCTGCTCGCCCAGGGCATCGGCGCCGAACAACTGACCCAGTTCATCTCGGCCCTCAACGATGCCCTGACCCGCCGCATCATTGAGCTCAACCTCAAGAACCACGACCTCTACGGCGTCGAATACGCCTGGCTGGCCTTTGGCTCGGAAGGGCGCCACGAACAAACCCTGTCCACAGACCAGGACAACGGCATCCTCTACGTACTACCCGAATGGGCCGACAAGGAGCCCCTCAAGCTGCGCCTGCTGGAATTTGCCAAGGACGTGAACAACGACCTGGCCGCCTGTGGCTTCCCTCTGTGCACGGGCAACATCATGGCCTGCAACCCCGACCTGTGCCTGACCATCGACGAATGGCGCGAAAAATTCGGCACCTGGATTCGCGAACCGCACCCCGAAGCCCTGCTCAACGCCACCATCTTCTTCGACTACCGGGTGCTCTACGGCGACGAGAAACTCGCCCACAAGCTCCGCCACTGGCTGCTCTCCATGACCGGCGGCAACCCGGCCTTCCTCAAGGCCATGGCCACCAACGCCCTCGACGTGGCGCCGCCGCTGGGCAAGATCCGCGACTTCATCACCGACGACGATCCGCGCCATCCGGGCACCATCGATCTCAAGAAATACGGCGCCCGCCTGTTTGTCGACGCCGCCCGCGTGCTGTCACTGCGCACCGGAGTCGACGCCACCAGCACCGTCCAGCGCCTGCGCCAGGGCGGCTCACGCATCGGCATGCCGGCAGAAGAACTCTCCGCGATGGCCGACGGTTTCCACTTCATCCAGCTCCTGCGCCTGCGCCACCAGCACCTCGATACCGATCACGGCTCGTCCGGTGACAACCGGGTCAAGCCGGACGATCTGAACGAACTCGACCGGCGCATCCTGAAAGAGGCCTTCCGCCAGGCCCGCAAGATCCAACTCCGTCTCAAGCTGGATTACCAGATATGAACTGGCTCTCCCGATTCCTGCCCGGCAGCAGTCCGGGCCTCAACCCCAATCAGCAAGCCAGCCTGGAGGCTATCGCCGCCCTGCCAGCCCCCGACCTCGGCCGCTCGCACTACGAAACCCGCTACGTGGTGGTCAACACGGAAACCGGGCCGATGGACGGTGGCGGCCAGCGCCTCCTCGCAGTGGGTGCGGTGGCCATCAACCGCGGCCTGCTGCATCCGGCCGACGCCTACCACGCCAGCCTGGGCAGCGCCCCGGCAGACGCCCTGATCGGCCTTTTGAAGTTCATTGGCCGGGCGCCCGCCATTGTCTACAACGCGCCCTTCAACCAGGGCACGCTGGAGCGCGCCTTCGAGCAGAACCTGGGCAGCGTGCCCGAAGTGGACTGGATCGACCTGATGGTCCTGATGCCCAGCCTCTACCCCGAACGGATCGCCGGCCAGGCCCGCATGGACGCCTGGCTGGGCGCCTTCAGCATTGACCGCATCGATCATCGGGACGCCCTCCTCGAAGCCCTTGCCGTGGCTCAGCTCCACCAGGTTGCCCTGGCCCGGGCCAGCGTTCAGGGGCTCACCACCCCGCGAGATTTGCTCGAAACCCAAAGCAGCCGCAAGTGGCTACGGGGTAGCTGAAAAAAACGGGGCGCCCATCAAGGCGCCCCGCATCGCTTTCAAACCTTCAGGAAGTTGTCCCGGTAGTAACGCAACTCCACAATCGATTCATGGATGTCGGCCAAAGCTTGGTGGGCGCCCTTCTTCTCGAGGCCCTTGTACACATCCGGACGCCAGCGACGGGCCAGTTCCTTGAGCGTGGATACATCCAGGTTACGGTAGTGGAACCAGTCTTCCAGCTTCGGCATGTAGCGCGCCATGAAGCGACGGTCTTGGCCGATGGAGTTGCCACACATCGGGGACGTGCGCGAAGGGATGTATTCCTTCATGAAATCCAGGTAGATCGCCTCGGCGGCGGCTTCGTCGATGGTCGAGGCCTTGACCCGGTCGATCAGGCCGGAACGGCCGTGGGTGTTCTTGTTCCACTCATCCATGCCGTCCAGCACGGCATCCGACTGATGCACCGCGATCACGGGGCCTTCGGCCACCACGTCCAGATTGCCGTTGGTGACGACCATGGCGATTTCGATGATGCGATCGCTGTCGGGATTGAGGCCGGTCATTTCCATGTCCAGCCAGATGAGGTGATTCTGGTCCTGTGCCATAATCGGTTCGCTTTTCGGTAAAGGCGCGATTTTACGCGCTTGCCGCGTGCCGTCACTTCTTCCTTCCGCCTCCCCGTTTCTTCCCCCGAATTCCCGATGACCTCCAGCAGTTTTTCCGCCCTCTTTCTGATCGCCCTGTGCGCCGGCCTGCTGACCCGCCTGTGGCTGGCAAATCGCCACAGGCGACACGTGGCCGCCCACCGGGACGCCGTACCGGCGGCCTTCACCGGCAGCATCTCGCTCGAATCGCACCAGAAGGCTGCCGACTACACCGTCGCCCGGGTCCGGACCGGGATGCTCGACATGCTGATCTCCGTCGCCCTGCTGCTGGCGCTGACCTTCGGTGGCGTCCTGCAACAGCTGTACGAACTGAGCGGCCGCCTGGTCGAGCCGGGCAGTCTGCTCCACGGCGTGGCCTTCATTGCTGCGGTGGCAAGCGTGTCGTGGATCGTCGATCTGCCACTAACGATCTACCGCAGCTTCGGCCTCGAAGCCCGTTTCGGCTTCAACCGCCTGACGCCCCGCCTGTTCATCACCGATACGCTGAAGGGCATCCTCCTGGCGGCCGCCATCGGCCTGCCGCTGATCGCCTGCGTGCTGTGGCTGATGGGCGCCATGGGCGATCTGTGGTGGCTTTATGTGTGGGGCTTCTGGCTGGGCTTCAACCTGCTGGTGCTGCTGGTCTACCCGACCTTCATCGCCCCCCTCTTCAACAAGTTCAAGCCACTGGAAGACGGCCCGCTGAAGAACCGTATCGAGGGCCTGATGACCCGCTGCGGCTTCCGCCTGTCAGGTCTGTTCGTGATGGACGGCTCCAAACGCTCGGCCCACGGCAATGCCTACTTCACCGGCTTCGGCGCCGCCAAGCGGATCGTTTTCTTCGACACCCTGCTCGACAAACTCGAACCAGCAGAAGTCGAGGCCGTGCTGGCCCATGAACTCGGCCATTACCACCACCATCACCTGTGGAAGCGTCTTGCGGTGATCAGCGCCGGCAGCCTGCTGTTCTTCGCCCTCCTCGGCCATCTGGCCGGACAGGACTGGTTCTTCAACGGGCTGGGCATGAGTGCCTCCGGCACCGCACCGACGCTGGTGCTGTTCGCCCTGGTGCTGCCGATTTTCACCTTCCCGCTGACCCCGCTGATGAGCATGTGGTCGCGCCAGCACGAATTCCAGGCCGACGCCTACGCCGCCCGCCAGGCTCCGGCCAGCGAGCTGGTGAGCGCCCTGGTCAAGCTGTACCGTGACAACGCCTCGACCCTCACGCCAGACCCGCTCTACTCCCGCGTGTACGACTCGCACCCGCCCGCGGCGATCCGCATTGCCCACTTGCAGGCAGCTACACGATGAAAATTTTCGGCACCCTCACGGCCGCCTTCGGGCGCCAATACGAAGTACGCACCGATGCAGGAGAAATCCTGCTGTGCGTACCCCGCGGCAAAAAGAGCCTGTTCGCCTGTGGCGACCGGGTCCAGATTGCCGTCACCGGCCCCGGTCAGGGCGTCATCGACAAACTGCTCGAACGGACCAGCCTGCTCTACCGCTCCGACGCCTGGCGACAGAAGCTGATCGCCGCCAACGCCACCCAGGTGGTGATGGTGGTGGCCACCGAGCCGAGCTTCAGCGACGAATTCATCTCACGCTGCCTGTGCGCCGTCGAAAGCCAGAATCAGAAGGCCCTGATCGTACTGAACAAGACCGACGTCACCGCCGGCCTGGCAGGCGCCCGCGCCCAGCTGGCACCGTTCACGGTGCTCGGCTACGAGGTGCTGGAATTATCGGCGATGGAAAACGTGGACAAGCTGCGCGCCCGCCTGATCGGTGAGACCAGCCTGCTGGTGGGGCAGTCAGGCATGGGCAAATCCACGCTCACCAATGCGCTGATCCCGGAAGCCCGGGCGGAAACGCGGGAGATCTCGGAAGTCCTCGACACCGGCAAGCACACCACCACCTTTGCCCGCCTGTACCCGTTGCCCGAAGGCGGCGGGATCATCGACAGCCCGGGAATGCAGACCTTTGGCCTCGTGCACCTGAGTCCGGAAGAGCTCGAATCGAGCTTCCGGGAGTTTCGCCCCTACGTAGGACAATGCCGCTTCCGCGACTGTCGGCACGATGCCGAACCCGGCTGTGCGCTGCGGGAGGCCGCGGCGAGCGGCAAGATTGCGGAAAAGCGCCTGCACCAGTTCCTGCAGTTCCGGACGGAATGCGAGCAGGCCAAGCGGCTGGTGCAGGGCTGGTAGGCTTCAGCCGAGCTGGTCACCCTTGCCGATCCAGTCGGGGTTGGGCAACTCGTCGAAGGCGTGGCCGAGGGCCTCGCTCCAGCGATTGCGGATCATCGCAAAGTACTCGTTCTTCGCATCGATGCTGATGTGCGTCGAAACTTTGAGTTCGTCCGTCTTCAGGATCGCCAGATCTAGCGGCACCCCCACCGACAGGTTGGAACGAATCGTCGAATCCATGGAGATCAGCGCCAGCTTGGCGGCTTCGTCCAGGCTGGTGTGACGCTTCACCACCCGGTCG
Source organism: Zoogloea oleivorans (assembly GCF_008107625.1). GTDB lineage: Bacteria > Pseudomonadota > Gammaproteobacteria > Burkholderiales > Rhodocyclaceae > Zoogloea > Zoogloea oleivorans. The sequence continues at coordinate 36,007 of NZ_SDKK01000028.1, read as the reverse complement.
ATGATCGGCTTGCCGTACTTCGATTCACCGATCTGGAAGTACGGGGTGTCGGGGGTGGCCTCGATGAAGTTACCCGCCGCGTAGATGTGGAACAGGCGCGGCTGCTCAGTGCCGATCTGTCCGCCAAGAATCAACGCTGCAGTAAAGTCGATACCGAAATTCTGCAGGGCCTCCGCATCGCGCCGATGCACTTCCCGCAAGGTCTCGCCCAGGTGACGCGCCGCCTCGAACATGTTCGGCACCGACCACAGGTTTTCCCGGCCGTCCTGCGCTGCCATGGCTTCACGCAGCATGGACACGAGCTGCTGGGTAATCGCCAGGTTGCCAGACCCCATCAGGACCATCACCCGCTCGCCAGGGCGCTGGAAGATGCTCATCTTGCGGAAGGTGTTGATGTGATCAACGCCGGCATTGGTACGGGAGTCCGACAGGAACACCATACCGGCGTCGAGCAGCATGCTGACACAGTAGGTCATGGGGAAGTCACTCAAAAATAAAGGCGGCCCGAACCCGGCACCGCCTGTGATTGGGGAGAACGCGGAAGCTTTCCGCGTTCCTCAGCTCTGCAGATCGCTCAGAATCGACTTGATCTCGGCACGGATCGAAACCAGTTGCTCGCGCAGACCGGCGGACTCTTCAACATCCTCACGCTTGCGCGCCGCCACGTCGTCGAGACGATTTCGCGCACCGGAAATGGTAAAGCCATCCTGATACAGCAGTTCGCGAATCCGGCGAATCAACAGCACTTCGTGGTGCTGATAATAACGTCGGTTTCCGCCCCGCTTGACCGGGCGCAACTGGGTGAACTCTTGCTCCCAGTAGCGCAGCACATGAGGCTTTACACCGCACAGATCACTCACCTCACCAATGGTGAAGTAACGTTTGGCAGGAATCGGCGGCAGTTCTACAGCCGCCTCGGCATCACTTGGCAACATCGCTCAGTTGCTCCACATTGGCCTTGAGCTTCTGACTGGCGTGAAAAGTCACCACACGCCGGGCAGTAATCGGAATTTCTTCACCGGTCTTGGGATTACGACCGGGGCGCTGGGGCTTCTCCCGCAGCTGGAAATTGCCGAAGCCCGAAAGCTTCACGCAATCTCCACGTTCGAGCGCGATGCGGATTTCCTCGAAAAAGCACTCCACCATGTCCTTGGCTTCGCGCTTGTTCAGGCCTACCTGCTCAAACAGCATGTCGGCGAGCTCAGCCTTTGTCAGTGTCATGCTCATGATGAATCAGGCCCTCAGCTTCGCGCCAAGGTTTTCCTCGGCGTGGCGGGTCAGGGCAGCCATCGCGGCATCCACTTCGACATCCTCCAGAGTCCGTTGAGTTTCTTGCATAACTACACGGAATGCAAGGCTTTTCCGGTTCGGCTCGACACCTTTGCCCTGGTATTGATCGAACAATTCGATGCGCTGCACAATGGCCGGCGCAACAGCCTGAAGACCTTTCAGGAGGATCGCCGCAGCGGCATCCTGATCGACCACCAGCGCCAGGTCGCGGGTCACGGCCGGGAAGCGCGAAAGCTCTTGGTAAGCCGGCGTCACGGTATCCAGCAACACGTCGAGTTCGATTTCGAAGAGTACCGGTGCGGTGCCCAACTCATGACGCTGCACCCACACCGGATGCAGTTCACCGATGAAACCGATGGCACGACCATCCAGCAGCACACGGGCCGAACGCCCCGGGTGCAGCGCCGGGTGGGCAGCCCGCTCGAACTCGGCGACCCGCGGGAAAAGCAGCGCCTCCAGATCCGCCTTCACATCGAAGAAGTCGACGTTGCGGCTCGTTTCAGCCCACTGCTCGGGACGGACAAAGCCCGCCGCCAACGCGGCAAGGCGCACCGGTTGATGGAAACCATCCACCGGCTTGCCGGCAGCATCGCGGGCGAAGCAGCGACCAATCTCGAAGACGCGCACGCGGTTGGTCTGACGCTTGCGGTTGGTCACCACGTTGGCCACCAGGCCGCCAATCAGACTGGAACGCATCACGCTCATCTGGCTGGCGATGGGGTTGGCGAGGCGCACCGGATCGGCATTGCCGCAGAAGTCCTTTTCCCACGCCTCGTCGACGAAGGCGAAGTTGATCACTTCCTGATATTCACGGCCGGCCACCAGGCGACGAATGAACATCGTGTCGCGCTTTGCCTCCGGACGCGGCAGCATGCTGATCGGGCCACGCGGAGGCACGCTCGGAATGTTGTCATAGCCATGGAGACGAGCGATTTCCTCAATGAGGTCTTCCTCGATTTCCAGATCGAAACGGTAGGACGGCGGCGTCACGACAAAATCTTCCCCGTCGCGGGCGACGGTCAGATTCAGTCGTTCGAACATTCCGGCGACGCAATCGGCGGTCAGGGCGATACCCAGCACACGCCGCACACGCGCAGCACGCAGGCGGATCGGGGCACGCGCGGGCAGTTTGTCGGCAGCCAGCGCTTCCTGCACCGGGCCGGCAGAGCCGCCGCAGATGTCGAGGATCAGACGCGTAGCGCGCTCCATGGCCTGACCCGCCAGCGCGAAGTCCACACCCCGCTCGAAGCGGTAGGAGGCGTCCGACGAGAAGCCATAAGCACGGGCACGGCCGGCAATGACGTCGGGCGCAAAGAAGGCGCTTTCGAGGAACAGATCGGTGGTATCCAGCGTGATTCCACTGTCTTCGCCACCCATCACGCCGGCCAGGGCCAGTGCGCGGGTTTCATCGGCAATCAGCAGCGTATCGGCAGCCGGGGTGATGGTCTGGCCATTGAGGAGGAGCACTTGCTCGCCGGGGTTCGGCAGACGGACGTGAATGGCACCATTCAGTTTGGCATTATCGAAGGCGTGAAGCGGCTGACCGAGTTCCAGCATCACGTAGTTGGTCACATCGACCAACGCACTGATGGAGCGGATGCCGCTACGGGCCAGACGCTGCTTCATCCATTCGGGTGTCGGAGCCTTGGCGTTCACGCCCCGGATGATCCGGCCGCTGTAGCGCGGGCAGGCCTCCGGCGCGTCGAGAATGATCGCACGCACATCCGCATGGGCTGCGGCAACAGGCTCGCAGGCCGGCAGTGTCAGCGGGCTGGCGGTCAGCGCAGCGACTTCACGGGCGATACCGGTGAGGCTCAGGCAGTCGGCGCGGTTCGGCGTCAGCTTGATGGTGAACAGCGTGTCGTCGAGCGACAGGTACTCGCGCACGTCCATGCCGATCGGCGCATCCTCGGGCAGCACCAACAAGCCGCTGCTCTCGTCAGACGTACCAAGCTCCTTGGCGGAGCACAGCATGCCAAAGGATTCGACACCACGCAGCTTGGCCGCCTTGATGCCGAAACCGGCCAGATCGGCGCCCACCAGGGCACACGGAATTTTGAGGCCGGCAGCCGCATTCGGCGCACCGCAGACGATCTGCAGCAGCTCGCCCTGCCCCGCGTCCACCTTGCAGACACGCAGCTTGTCGGCGTTCGGGTGCTTCTCCGCTTCGACGATCTGCGCAACGACAACCTTGGAGAACACGGCGGCCACGCCGTCCTGCTCTTCCACTTCCAGCCCCGCCATGGTGAGCAAATGCCCCAGCGCGTCCGAATCGAGGGCCGGACTGACGAAACTGCGCAACCAGAGTTCTGAGAATTGCATGGCTTACCTGAATTGACCGAGGAAACGAAGATCGCCTTCGAAGAACAGGCGAAGGTCATTGACGCCATACCGCAGCATGGTCAGCCGATCCGGCCCCATGCCGAAGGCAAAGCCGGTGTAACGCTCGGGATCAATGCCGCCGTAGCGCAACACATTGGGGTGCATCATTCCGCAGCCGGCAATCTCCAGCCAGCGGCCCTTCAGCGCACCGCTCATGAACGCCACGTCGATTTCGGCCGACGGCTCGGTGAACGGGAAAAAGGACGGCCGGAAACGCACTTGCAGATCATCGCTCTCGAAGAAGCGACGCAGGAAGTCAGCGACCACACCCTTCAGATCGGCAAAGCTGACAGACTCGCCGATCCACACACCTTCCACCTGATGGAACATCGGCGAATGGGTGGCATCGGAGTCCACGCGATAGACGCGGCCCGGCGCGATGACGCGCAGTTCGGGCATGGTATCGCGATCCTTGTAGGCTTCTACGTGGGCCTGCATGGCGCGGATCTGGACCGGACTGGTGTGGGTGCGGAGCATTACACCATCGCCGTTTTCCAGATAGAACGTGTCGTGCATCGAACGGGCCGGATGATTGGCCGGCGTGTTCAATGCCGTGAAATTGTAGAAATCGGTCTCGATCTCGGGGCCTTCGGCCACATCGAAGCCGATGGAGCGGAACAGTTGTTCGACGCGCTCCAGAGTACGCACCACCGGATGCAGGCCGCCGATACCGGCGCCACGACCAGGCAGGGTTACATCCAGAGCTTCGGCCGCCAGTTGCACTTCGAGGGCTGCTTGCTGCAGCGCATCGCGACGAGCGGTCAGCAGGGATTCGATGGCCGTCTTGGCCTTGTTGATTTCCGCACCGGCAGTCTTGCGCGTCTCCGGATCGAGCTTGCCGAGGCCCTTCAACAGTTCGGTCAGTGAACCGCCTTTGCCTAGATAGCACGCCTTGGCGGCTTCCAGCGCAGCGCCATCGGCAGCAGCTGCAAAATCGGCATCAGCCTGCGCAACGAGTTGATCGAGTTGATCCATTTTGTCTGTCTTATCCCGGGTTCAGGACAAAAAAAAGGAGGCTAGGCCTCCTTTTTTCGTGCTGCGTTGGATTACGCAGCGAGCTGGGCCTTGGCTTGTTCGGCGAGCGCCGCAAAAGCGGGCTTGTCGAAAACAGCCAGATCGGCCAGCACCTTGCGGTCCACTTCAATGCAAGCCTTCTTGAGGCCATTCATGAAGCGGCTGTAGGTCATGCCGAGCTCACGGGAAGCCGCGTTGATACGGGCGATCCACAGGGCACGGAATTGACGCTTGCGTTGACGACGGTCACGGTAGGCATATTGCCCGGCCTTCATCACCGCCTGCTTGGCGATCCGGTATACGTTCTTGCGACGACCACGATAGCCCTTGGCTTGATCGAGGACTTTCTTGTGACGGGCACGGGCGGTTACACCACGTTTAACTCTGGGCATTGCGTTCTCCTAAATCAGGCGTAGGGCATCATGGCGCGGATGGACTTTTCGTCCGCAGCATGCACGGCAGTCATGCCACGCAGCTGGCGCTTGCTCTTGGTCGTCTTCTTCGTCAGGATGTGGCGCTTGAACGCCTGCGAACGCTTGATGCTACCGCTAGAGCGGATCTTGAACCGCTTGGCGGCCCCGCTCTTGGTCTTCATCTTCGGCATGGAGTACTCCAGCTTATGTCATGGCCCCGGGTGGCTTCCGACTTTCGGAAACGCTTCAACAACCCGTCACCACTTGTTTCCGGCGGACTATGCTGCCCGCCGGGATCCAGCACCTTGCGGCGCCGGGAATTCTTTAGTGCTTCTTCTTCGGGGCGATGACCATGATCATCTGACGCCCTTCCATCTTCGGCATCTGCTCGACCTGACCGATTTCTTCGAGATCGGTCCTGACGCGCTCAAGCTGACGCATGCCGAATTCCTGGTGGGCCATTTCACGGCCCCGGAAGCGCAGCGTCACCTTGGCTTTGTCACCTTCGTTCAGGAACTTGATGAGGTTACGCAGCTTGATCTGGTAGTCGTTCTCGTCGGTACCCGGACGGAGCTTTACTTCCTTGACCTGGATCTGCTTCTGTTTTTGCTTGGCTTCGTGGGCGCGCTTGGCTTCTTCGTATTTGTACTTACCGAAGTCCATCAAGCGACAAACCGGCGGTTTAGCCATGGGTGCGATCTCAACCAGATCGCAACCAGCTTCTTCCGCAGCTTCGAGAGCAGCACGCAAAGTAACGATGCCAACCTGCTCACCGTCCTCACCCGTCAAACGCACTTCCGGCACACTGATTTCGCCGTTGATGCGCAGTTTTTTATCCTGAGCGATGGTTCAATTCTCCAAGAAAGCAAAAAATATCAGGCCGTGCCGGCAAATGCAGAAACCTCTGCCTGCCAACGCTCGACAACACTATCGAGGGACATTTGACCGAGGTCTTGATTACCCCGGGCGCGCACGGCCACTACATTTGCCGCCTTTTCCTTGTCACCAATAACAAGCAGGTAAGGCAGCTTACGTACGCTATGTTCGCGTATTTTATAAGTAATTTTCTCGTTACGCAAATCGGCCTCGACTCGGAAGCCCTTAGAGCGCAACGTCCGGACCACTTCCTGGGCGTAATCGGCCTGCGCGTCCGAGATATTCAGCACCACGGCCTGCACAGGGGAGAGCCACAAGGGCAAGGCACCCGCGTGATTCTCGATGAGAATGCCGATGAAACGCTCGAGCGAACCAAGAATGGCGCGATGCAGCATCACCGGACGACGGCGGGTGTTGTCCTCGGTGACATATTCGGCATCGAGACGCTCGGGCAGCACGAAATCCAGCTGCATCGTGCCGCACTGCCAGGAGCGACCAAGCGCATCCTTGACATGGTATTCAATCTTCGGACCATAGAAGGCGCCCTCACCCGGCAACTCTTCCCACTGATGCCCCGAGGCCCCCAGGGCCTGGCGCAAGCCATCCTCGGCCTTATCCCAGACATCATCGCCACCGGCGCGCTTCTCGGGGCGCAGGGACAGCTTGATGGCCACGTCCGTAAAGCCGAAATCCTGGTAAACACGGGACAGCAGCGCATTGAAGGCAGTAACTTCGGCAACGATCTGATCTTCGGTACAGAAGATGTGGGCATCGTCCTGCACAAAGCCACGCACCCGCATCAAGCCATGCAGCGCACCGGAGGGCTCGTTGCGATGACACGAACCGAATTCAGCCAGACGCAGCGGCAGATCACGATAGGAATGCAGGCCGTGATTGTAAATCTGCACATGCCCCGGACAGTTCATCGGCTTGATCGCGTAATCGCGCTTTTCCGATTCCGTCGTGAACATGTTGTCGCGATAGTTGTCCCAGTGACCCGAGCGCTCCCACAGCTGTCGATCCATCACCAGCGGGGTCTTCACCTCCTGGTAACCAGCCTCGGTCAAGACGCGACGCATGTATTGCTCGATCTGCTGCCAAAGGGTCCAACCCTTCGGATGCCAGAACACCATACCCGGCGCTTCATCCTGCAGATGAAAGAGATCCAGCTGCTTGCCGAGACGGCGATGATCGCGCTTCTCGGCCTCTTCCAGCATGTGCAGGTAGGCTTCCTGATCTTCCTTTTTCGCCCATGCAGTACCGTAGATACGCTGCAGCATCTCGTTCTTCGAGTCACCACGCCAATAGGCACCGGCGACCTTCATCAACTTGAAGACCTTCAGCTTGCCGGTAGACGGGACATGAGGACCGCGACACAGATCCACAAAATCGCCCTCGCGATACAGGGAAACATCCTGATCCTGCGGAATGGAAGCAATGATTTCAGCCTTGTAGTGCTCGCCGATAGACTTGAAATAGGCGACAGCCTCATCCCGCGGCAGAACACTGCGCTCGACCGGAATATCGCGCTTGGCAAGTTCGACCATGCGGGCTTCGATTGTTTCCAGATCTTCCGGCGTAAACGGACGCTTGTACGAGAAGTCGTAGAAGAAGCCGTTCTCGATCACCGGCCCGATCGTCACCTGCGCATCCGGGAACAACTCCTTGACCGCATAGGCCAGCAAGTGCGCGGTGGAATGGCGAATGACCTCCAGCCCGTCCGGGTCCTTGTCCGTAACAATGGCGAGGGCTGTATCGCGCTCAATCAGATAGGAGGTATCAACGAGCCTGCCTTCGACTTTGCCGGCAAGGGCGGCACGGGCCAGGCCGGCACCGATGGATGCAGCAACCTGGGCAATCGTCACGGGCTGCTCGAAACTGCGAACAGAACCGTCGGGCAAGGTGATATTGGGCATGATGGCTCGCGAAGGGAGGGGATGAGAAAATCTGGGCAAAAAAAAAGTGCGGCAGAGCCGCACTTTTTCCTCTACCGAAAAACGCCTTGCAGCAGACTAGACCTTACTCAATCCTGACTGCCGCAAGTTTCAAACATTGCGTTTTCCTCTTAGGTGTTTGGTAGGCGCGATTGGACTCGAACCAACGACCCCCACCATGTCAAGGTGGTGCTCTAACCAGCTGAGCTACGCGCCTAAGAAGCCCACATTATAGAGACCCCACAGAAGATGTCAAGGGTTATCTGATGTTTTCTTTCAAGTCCCCGAAACAGGCCACGCCGCAAGAAAGCGCTCCCAGTGGGAAGCCTCAATCCGGCCGAGGGATTCGCGCACAAAAGCGATCTCGGCTTCGTATTGCACCTTGTCCATCGCACCCCGCATGCACTGGAAGCGCAGGAAGACCAGATAGGTGTTCACCACATCCGTCTCGCAGTAATCACGGATATCGGCAATCTTGCCCTCGCAGTAACCCTTCCATACTGCCGAACCATCCATTCCCAGCTTGCCCGGAAAACCCATCAACTTGGCAAGGTCGTCCAGCGGTGCGCTGGCTCTAGGCTGGTACATCGCCAGCAGATCCATCAAGTCCAGGTGACGAGTGTGATAGCGGCCGATATAGCTGTTCCACTTGAAGTCACGGGAGTCGGCATAGTCTCCATCTCCCAGATCCCAGTAACGGGGGGCACTCACACCATGCATCATTCCCCGGTAATGGAGTACCGGCAGATCAAAGCCGCCCCCGTTCCAGGAAACGATTTGCGGAGTGAACTTCTCGATGCCATCGAAGAAGCGCTGGATCAACTCACCCTCGGTGCAGTCGGGCTCCGACAGGGAAAAAACCCGGAAGTGGGCGGCATCCCGCAGGACACAGGAAATCGTCACCACCCGCTGGAGGTGATGAGGCAAAAAATCTGTGCCGTTAGCGGCACGCCGCTGCTGGAAGGCAAACTCCGCAACCTCCTCATCTGCCAGCGCTTCCGGCAGGCTATAGAGGGCACGGATTCCCTTGATGTCGGGGATCGTCTCGATATCGAAAACGAGGGTGGTCGTCATCTTTGCCATCAAGCCGGAAAAACGCCAGTCGACAGGTAACGATCCCCCCGATCGCAAACGATGGAGACGATCACGGCATTTTCGAGCTGTGCCGCAAGGCTCAACGCAACGTGCATCGCACCGCCGGACGAGATGCCGGCAAAAATCCCCTCTTCACGCGCCAGGCGCCGGGTCATCTCTTCGGCATCGGCCTGAGCCACATACTCCAGCTGATCCACCCGCGACTTGTCGTAGATGCTCGGCAGGTAAGCCTCGGGCCATTTGCGGATACCCGGAATCTGCGAACCATCCGTGGGCTGACAGCCGATGATGCAGACATCGGGGTTCTTGCCTTTGAGATAGGTCGACACCCCCATGATCGTGCCGGTCGTCCCCATGCTGCTGATGAAATGGGTTACGGTGCCGCCGGTCTGCTCCCAGATCTCAGGGCCGGTGCCATCGATATGCGCCTGCGGGTTATCCGGATTGCCGAACTGGTCGAGAATGATCCCGCGTCCCTCGTTCCGCATGCGCTCGGCCACGTCACGCGCCAGTTCCATGCCGCCCTCCTTCGGCGTCAGCACCAGCTCGGCGCCGAAGGCGCGCATGGTCTGGCGCCGCTCGATGCTCTGATTCTCGGGCATCACGAGGATCATGCCGTAGCCACGAATGGCCGCCGCCATCGCCAGGGCAATGCCGGTGTTGCCGCTGGTTGCCTCGATCAGGGTCTGACCGGGCTTGATGTCGCCACGTGCTTCGGCCCGCAGGATCATCGACATGGCCGGACGATCTTTCACCGACCCGGCCGGATTGTTGCCTTCAAGCTTGGCGAGGATGACGTTGTTGCGCCCTGCAGTAATACGTTTGAGGCGGACCAGCGGGGTCTGCCCCACGTAGTCCTCAAGAGTCTTGAATTCCATGATTTGATCCAATGGGTATCGGGTTGAGGTGATCATACCGAATGCTGCAGCAGGACAAGCAAACGAAGCACCGGGCCAGGATTGAAAAAGGGGCTTCCAGCGGAAGCCCCTTGGGGACCGTGCCGAAGCAGCCGATCAGGGCCGGCCGATACTCAGGTAGGTCAGCCCGGCCTGCCGCGGCAGCACCGGATCGAAGATGTTGCGACCGTCGAAAATCACCGGACTCTTCAGTTTTTCCTTGATCACACTGAAATCGGGACTGCGGAATTCCTTCCACTCGGTCACGATCACCAGCGCATCGGCGCCATCCAGTGCAGCCATCGGACGATCCACATAACCCAGACGCCGATCATCACCAAAAATGCGCCGGGTTTCGGGCATCGCCACCGGATCATAAGCCGTGACCGTTGCGCCGCGCCTGAACAATTCGGCGATGATGACGCGGCTCGGTGCTTCGCGCATGTCGTCAGTATTCGGCTTGAAAGCCAGCCCCCACATGGCGAAATGCTTGCCACTCAGATCCTCCCCGAAGCAGGCCACGATCTTGTCCACCAACACCAGCTTCTGGGCATCGTTGGCATCCTCCACCGCATTCAGGACCCGCAGGGCATGCCCGGCATCGCTGCCAGTCTTGATCAACGCCTTCACATCCTTCGGGAAACAGGAGCCGCCGTAGCCACAACCGGCATACAGGAAGTGATAGCCGATCCGCGGATCGCTACCGATCCCCTGACGCACCAGTTCGATGTCGGCGCCCAGGGATTCGGCCAGCAGCGCCAGTTCGTTCATGAAGCTGATCCGCGTTGCCAGCATCGCGTTGGCCGCGTACTTGGTCAGCTCGGCGCTGCGCAAGTCCATGATCAGGACTTTTTCGTGATTGCGCTGGAAGGGCGCGTAGAGCGCCTTCATCAGGAAAATGGCCTGATCATCCTCGGCCCCCACGACAATGCGGTCGGGGCGCATGAAGTCATCCACCGCCGCACCCTCTTTCAGGAACTCGGGGTTGGATACCACACTGTACGGAATCGCCTCACCACGCAGATCAAGCTCGGCCTGCACGGCAGCCTTGACCTTGTCGGCAGTCCCGACTGGCACAGTGCTCTTGTCGACGATCACCTTGTAATCAGTCATGTGGCGGCCGATGGCCTTCGCCGCAGCCAGCACATACTGCAGATCCGCCGAGCCATCCTCGTCCGGCGGCGTGCCGACAGCAATGAACTGAATCGTTCCGAACTGCACCGCCTGCTGCACATCGGTCGTGAAATGCAGCCGTCCGGCGGCCACGTTGCGGGCCACGACCTGGTCCAGACCCGGCTCGTGAATCGGGATGCCCCCCTCCTTCAGAACCCGGATTTTTTCCGGATCCAGATCCAGGCACAGCACGTCATTGCCCATTTCGGCCAGGCAAGCCCCGGACACCAGCCCCACGTAACCCGTACCGACTACAGTAATTTTCATACTCTCGTTCCCAGGATGAATCCAGAAAGTACGCCGAAAAATCCGCGCACAAAATGACAAGCCGACATCTACCGCCTCGACGACACGCGGCTAGGGGGCAAGATCGAACTCTTCGGTGCGCTTTGGCGGATAGGTCTCCCAGCCACCGCAGGCCGGACAGCGCCAGTAGAACTGGCGCGCCTTGAACCCACAGGCATCGCAGCGGTAACGCGCGACGCGGCGCGTATGACCATGCACCAGCCCCTTGACCAGCTCGATATCGGTACGCTGAGCGGCAGGGGCAGTCAGCAGCGCCGCCTCCAGCAACTTGTCGAGCCCCAGCAGCGTCGGGTTACGGCGCAATTCGTCGCGCACCAGATGATAGGCTGCCTGGGCCCCCTCCTTCTGCAGCTCCCACTGAAACAAGGCATCCAGCAGATCGAGGGACGAATACTGGTCGAGGTAGCTGCGCAAAAGCTGCATCCCCTGCTCAAGCTCACCGAGACGCCGGTAGGCGTCCATCAAGCGCTCGGCAACCAGGGCCAGATAAACCGGATTCTGACTTTCAACCTTTTTCCACGCTTCGAGAGCAGCACGATCATCACCACGAGCCGCATACAGATCGCCCAGCAGCATGCTCGCACGCACCGATTTCCGGTTCATTTCAAGTGCGCGCTGGATACTTGTCATGGCCTCGTCAAAGCGGGAGTTGGCCATGTCGGCCGACGCCAGTTCGCAATGGAAATTGGCCACTTCCTTTTCCCACAGCACGCTTTCGTGATCCGGCAGGGCGATGGCAATATCGATGGCCTTCCGCCAGTCCTTCTCCTGCTGATAGATATCCAGCAGATTCTTCAACGCAAAATCATTCAGCCGACTCCCTCGCAACTGGACAAACACCGCTTCGGCCCGATCCAGCAAACCCGCCTTGAGAAAGTCGAGGCCCAGCTCAGAAAGGGCCTGCAAACGCTGCTCGTCGGAAAGGTCATCCCGGTCGATCAGGTTTTGGTGCATGCGGATCGCCCGATCCGTCTCACCACGACGTCGAAACAGGCTGCCCAGCGCAAAGTGCAACTCGACAGTCTGGTTGTCGATCTTTACCGCTTCGATGAAGGCATCGATAGCCTTGTCGGGCTGCTCGTTGAGGAGAAAATTAAGCCCCGTCAGATAGGTCCGCGGCAGCGCCCGGGACTCCTTGACCAGATGTTTGATATCCACCCGCGCGGCTAGCCAGCCGAGGGCGAAGAACAACGGAAAAGCCAGTAACCACCAGAGTTCGAATTCCATGGAATCAGTAAGTCTCCGGGATATCGGGTCCGTGGGCCAGGGGAGCCTGGCTGCGGACATCCTGAGAGGCGGCAACTCCGCCCTGCTCCCGGAGATAACCGATTTCGCGATGCTGCCGATACAAGGTTGCAACCGTTGCGGTTACACCGATCAGGACGCCCACCACGACAAACAGAAGGATGACCAGTACAAGTGGCATTTGAAACTGCGCACCGAAAAAGAAACGCAGAACGACAACGTCATCGTTCTTCACTGCAAACCCGAACAGGAGCAGGAAGAGAAACAGTCTGAAGACCCAGATAAGAGCGCGCATGCCCGAAATTATCCCCGACGTGGACAAAAAAAAGAAGGCGGCTTTCGCCGCCTTCGTGATCGAGCCTTGGGCCTCCGGATGAGAGACGCCTCAATGAGGATCACCCCATCATGTCGACGCGCTCCCGCAACTCCTTGCCCGCCTTGAAATGCGGAACGTATTTCTCCGGTACCTGCACCTTCTCACCCGACTTGGGATTGCGCCCAACCCGGGGCGGCCGGTAGTTCAAGGCAAAGCTGCCAAAACCGCGGATCTCGATACGATCACCCCGCGACAGGGCGTCGGTCATCGCATCGAGAATCATCTTTACCGCGAACTCGGCGTCCTTCGCGACCAGCTGGGGAAAACGCTCCGCCAGCCGGGCGATGAGCTCCGACTTGGTCATGCCCGAACTGCTTATTTCTGCTCGTTGAGCTTGGCCTTCAGCAGCGCACCGAGGTTGGTGGTGCCGCTGGCAGCGGAAGAGCTCTCAGACGCAAGCTTGTTCATCGCTTCGTTCTGTTCAACTTGGTCCTTGGCACGGATCGACAGATTGATGCCGCGGGTCTTGCGATCCACGTTAACAATCATGGCCTCAACGGTGTCGCCAACCTTCAGCAGCAGGGACAGATCGTCCACACGGTCACGGGAGAACTCGGACGCGCGCAGGTAACCTTCGACGTCATTGTTCATGCCGATCACGGCGCCACGGGCATCCACAGACTTCACGGTGCCATTCACGAGGGTGTTCTTGTCGTGGGTGGCGATGAAGTTGGTGAAGGGGTCGCCATCGAGTTGCTTGATGCCGAGGGAGATACGCTCCTTCTCAACATCGATGTTCAGCACAACGGCTTCGACTTCGTCACCCTTCTTGTACTGGCGAACAGCTTCTTCGCCGGTCAGGGCCCACGACAGGTCGGACAGATGAACCAGACCGTCAATGCCACCTTCCAGGCCGATGAACACGCCGAAGTCGGTCAGGGACTTGATCTGACCACGGACCTTGTCACCCTTCTTGTGGTTGATGGCGAAATCGTCCCACGGGTTGGACATGCACTGCTTCATGCCCAGGGAGATACGGCGACGGTCTTCGTCGATCTCAAGAATCATCACTTCGACTTCGTCGCCCAGCTGGACAACCTTGGTCGGGTGGATGTTCTTGTTGGTCCAGTCCATTTCGGAAACGTGGACCAGGCCTTCGATGCCCTGCTCGACTTCAACGAAAGCGCCGTAGTCAGTGATGTTGGTGACCTTGCCGAACAGGCGGGTGCTCTGCGGGTAACGACGGGAGATGCCCACCCACGGATCTTCGCCCAGCTGCTTGAGGCCCAGGGAGACGCGATTCTTCTCCTGGTCAAACTTGAGCACCTTGGCTTCGAGCTCATCGCCCACAGCCAGCACTTCCGACGGGTGACGCACACGACGCCAGGCCAGGTCGGTGATGTGCAGCAGGCCGTCGATGCCGCCCAGATCCACGAATGCGCCGTAGTCGGTGATGTTCTTGACGATACCCTTGACGACAGTGCCTTCCTTGAGGGTTTCGAGGAGCTTCTGACGCTCTTCGCCCATGGAAGCTTCGAGCACTGCGCGACGGGACACGACCACGTTGTTGCGCTTGCGGTCGAGCTTGATGACGCGGAATTCGAATTCCTTGCCTTCGAACGGGGTGGTGTCCTTGACGGGACGCATGTCCACCAGCGAACCCGGCAGGAAGGCGCGAATGCCATTGACCATAACGGTCAGGCCACCCTTCACCTTGCCGGTGATCATGCCCTTGACGAGGATTGCGTCGTTCAGGGCCTTGTCGAGGTCGTTCCAGGCGGCGATGCGCTTGGCCTTGTCACGGGACAGGCGGGTTTCGCCGTAGCCGTCTTCGAGCTGCTCGATGGCTACCTGAACGTAATCGCCGATCTCGGCGGTCAGTTCGCCGCGGTCGCCACGGAACTCCTCGATGGGAATGTAGCTCTCGGACTTGAGGCCGGCGTTGACGACCACGAAGTTTTGATCAATCCGCACGACTTCGGCGGTGATAACTTCACCGGCACGCATCTCCTGACGACTGAGGGATTCCTCAAACAGGGCGGCAAAACTTTCCTCGGCGGAAACAGGGGTGGCAATGGACATATGTGAAAAAAGAACCTTACAACCGTCGCGAAACGGCTCCTGGTTAAAAAACCTTTCGGACCCGGGCGGGCCAGCGAAAGACCTTAGTTGCGAAGACTCGAAGCCCGCTCGATCACAAAATCAACCGCCTGCTGGACAGTGATTCCGGAAGTATCGAGCAGCACTGCATCATCGCCTCTCTTCAAAGGCGCAACGGCACGCTGGGAGTCCCGCGCGTCACGTTCATACAAATCTTTGAGGAGATCATCCATCTTAGCAGCCATTCCTTTATCGATCAACTGCTTATAACGACGTTCTGCCCGCGCTTCAACGGAGGCTGTCAGAAAGATTTTCACCCCGGCATCCGGGAAGATCACCGAGCCCATGTCGCGCCCCTCTGCGACCAGCCCGGAACCCGTCCGGTAACTGCGCTGACGCCAGAACAGGGCGTCCCGCACAGCAGGCAGGACGGCGACCCTGGAGGCTCCGACCGAGCACGCTTCACTGCGGATGGCCTCGGTCACGTCATCACCATCAAGCAGCACCAGGCCGTCTTCGAAGCGAGCCGGCAGGGCGGCGGCAATGCTTGCCAGCGAAGTCTCGTCATCCAGCGCAACACCCTTGCGCAGGGCCGCCAGGGCCACAATCCGGTACAGCGCACCGCTATCCAGATGCTCGAAACCGAGGATACGCGCCACGAGTGCGCCCACCGTACCCTTGCCCGACGCAGAAGGTCCGTCGATGGCCACAACGGGAACCGGCGTGGCAATGCCGGCGAAAGTCGTGAAATATTCAGGGAAGGTCTTGTTGACGCACCGGGGATCGTTGATGCGCACGTAGGGCCCGCCCAGAGTCGCCAGCGAAAAACACATGGCCACCCGATGATCCTCGTAGGTATCGATCACCGCCGGATTCAAACCTGCCGGCGGCGTTACCGTGATGCTCTCCGGAAACTCCTCGACGGTGGCGCCAAGCTTGCGCAACTCGGTTGCCATCGCGGCAATCCGGTCGGTTTCCTTGACCCGCCAACTGCCGATATTGCGCAGCGTGCTCGGTCCGTCAGCAAACAAGGCCGCCACGGCGAGAGTCATCGCTGCATCGGGAATGTGATTCAGATCCAGATCAAAGGCCTTGAGCTTGCCGGAAGTCGGCGCCCGCGCCTCGATCCAGTCGTCGCCCCAGGTAATTTCAGCCCCCATTGTGGCGAGCGCATCGGCGAACTTGACATCCCCCTGAATGCTCTTCCGCCCAGCGCCGACGACCCGCACCGGACCACCACCAAGGGCGCCGGCAGCAAGAAAATAGCTGGCGGTCGAAGCATCGCCCTCGACGGCAATCCGGCCCGGCGACACATAGCGCTGAGCAGCCGGCACCACGAAACGATTCCAGCCTTCGCGCTGCACGATAACGCCGAAGCGCTCCATCAGGTTGAGGGTGATCTCCACGTAAGGGCGGCTGATCAACTCCCCTTCCACATCGATGGTCAGCGGCTTGTCCCGCGCCACCAGCGGCGCGGCCTGCAGCAGACCGGTCAGAAACTGGCTCGACACGTTGCCGCGCACGCTGACGCGCTCGGCACCAAGCAGGGCCGGCTTCAAAGCCAGCGGGGGATAACCTTCCTGCCCCAGCCATTCAACGCAGGCCCCGAGCTGCTTGAGCCCATCTACCAGATCGCCGATCGGCCGCTCATGCATGCGTGGCACGCCGGACAGGCGCACTTCGGCGTCGACGTCGGCGCAACCCGACAGGCTGGTAACGATGGCCGGCACCAGCGTGCGAATACTGAGCCCCGAATTGCCGACGAAGATGTCCGCTTTCAACTTCGGGAAACGTCCGCCGCAACCAAAAACACGCAGCGCCTTGCCCTCCTCCATCGTTTTCACCCCCAGGGCGACGATGGCACCACGCATCACCCGGGTATCGTCGGAGTCGAGCAGATCCTCGACAAGGGTTTCGCCTTCGGCCAGCGCCGCCAGCAGCAAAACCCGATTGGAGATACTCTTGGAGCCGGGCAGACGCACACTTCCGGCAGCCTTCTGCAACGGCGGCAGATCGATGAATTCCATGGAAAATCCTTGTGTCACTCGCCCGAAGGCGTCGCAGGGAAAGCCTTGTCGGCCCATTCATTGCGGGCTCGACTGGCTTCGTCGAAGACTTTTTCAAGCGTGGGACCATCTCCCGCCAGGAGCAGCGCCCGCAGCCAAGCCAGCTCGGAGAGATAAGCATCGAGCTCGGCCATCAGGGAATGCCGATTGGCCACACAGATGTCACGCCACATTTCGGGATGGCTCCCCGCCACCCGGGTGAAATCGCGAAAACCGCTGGCGGCATAGCTGAAGAGCTGCTCCGCATTGGCACGTTCAGCCAGTTCATGCACCAGACCAAAAGCCAGCAAGTGGGGCAGATGACTGACGGCTGCAAAAACGCGGTCATGCTCCTGGGGACTCATTTCGTGCAGAAGTGCACCACAAACCGCCCACACTTCACGAACCCGGGCGATGGCCGCAGGCGAATTTTCGGGCAACGGTGTAATCACCACCTTGCGCCCCTGGTAAAGATCGGCGCGGGCGGCAGTGGGGCCGCTCTTCTCGGCCCCTGCAATCGGATGGGCGGGCACCACATTGGCGAGATTCGGCCCCAGATGGCGGTAGATGGCCTCGATCACATCGCGCTTGGTGCTCCCGGCATCGGTAACGATGGTCTCCGGTGACAAGTGCGGCGCCATGGCAGCCGCCACCACATCCATCTGGCCGACCGGCATGGCGAGCAGCACAAATTCCGCACCATCGAGCGCCTCTGCCCAGTCGGTGGACACCTCGTCGATGACCCCCAACTGCCTGGCCACGGCCAGCGGCTCCGGGCGACGTCCAACGCCGACGATCCGATTGACCAACCCCGCCTTCCGCAGGGCAAGGGCTACAGAACCGCCGATCAGGCCGACACCGCAGACAACCAGCTTGTCGATCTTCTTCACGGCCTTGCTCCGCTCAGCCCAAAGCCGCAGGCAAAACCGCCAGGAATCGGGCGTTCTCGCTTTCCAGACCAATGGAGACGCGCAGCCATTCGGGCATGCCGTAGCCACCGATGGGCCGGACAATCACGCCCTGCTCAAGCAGGCGCCGATTGACACCGGCACCGTCGCCGACCTTGAAAGTCACGAAGTTGCCTGCCGACGGAATCCAGTCGAGGCCAAGCTGCGTGAAACCCTCGGTAAGCTGGGCCATGCCGGCACAGTTGAGCGCATAGCTGCGCGACAGGAATTCATCGTCAAACAGGGCCGCCGCCGCCGCGGACAGCGCCACACTGCATACATTGAAAGGCTGTCGCACACGATTCAGCAGATCGATGACCTCCGGGCTGCCGAGACCGTAGCCCACTCGCAAGCCGGCCAGACCGTACGCCTTCGAGAAGGTGCGGCTGATCAGCAGATTGGGGAAACGCGGCAGCCAGGCGATGGCGTCGTAGCGCTGATCCGGCGTCAGGTACTCGGTGTAGGCCTCGTCGAGCACCACCAGCACGTGCTCCGGCACGCGAACGAGGAAAGCCTCGAGTTCGTCGCCGGGAATGAAGGTGCCGGTCGGGTTGTTCGGGTTGGCGATGAAGAGAACGCGGGTAGCCGGCGTGATCGCCGCCAGCATGGCGTCCAGGTCATGACCGAAATTCCTGGCCGGCACTTCGATGCCGCGCGCGCCAGCCGCCTGGGTCGCCAGCGGATAGACCGCGAAGGCATGCTGGGCGTACACCGCATCCCGGTCCGGGCCGAGGAAGGCGCCGGCAGCCAGTTCAAGAATGTCGTTGGAACCGTTGCCGAGGACAATCTGGTCGAGAGCCACGCCGTAACGACGGCGCAGCGCATCCTTCAGCTCGAAACCGTTGCCGTCCGGGTAGCGGGCGATGTCAGCCAGCGACTTCAGCATCGCCTCACGGGTCTTCTCGCCAACGCCCAGGGGATTCTCGTTGGACGCCAGCTTGACGATGGACTCTTCCGCCAACCCCATTTCCCGGGCCAGTTCGGAAATCGGCTTGCCGGGCTGATAGGGAGAGATCGCCCGGATATGGGCGGGCGCCAGATCACACAAACGCATGAACAACTCCAGAAGGGTCAGTACACGGCCTGGGGGTAGGAGCCCAGGATCTTCAGGTAAGCGGCGCGGCTCGCCAGGGCGTCGAGAGCAGTCTTCACTGCCGGGTCGTCCCGATGCCCCTCGATGTCCACGTAGAACACGTATTCCCACAAAGCGGCACGGGCCGGGCGGGACTCCAGACGGTTCATCGACACACCGGCATCGGCCAGCGGTGCCAGCAGCTCATGAACAGCACCCGGACGATTGGACGCCGACATGATCAGCGAGGTCTTGTCGGAGCCGGTACGACCCGCGTCATGACGCCCCAGCACCAGGAAGCGGGTGGTGTTGTTGGGCTCGTCTTCGATGCTTTCGACCAGCCGCGGCAGGCCGTAACGCTCGGAGGCCGCTTCGCCGGCAATCGCCGCGGTACCGGGCTCCAGCGAAGCCAGACGGGCGGCTTCGGCATTGCTGCCGACGGAAATCCGCGGCACACCGGGGAGCGAGCGATTCAGCCATTCATGGCACTGGGCCAGCGACTGGGCGTGGGAATAGACCTTGCGAATGTGGCCAAGCTCGGATTCACGCGTCATGAGGTGCTGATGGATGCGCAGCACCACTTCGCCACAAATCTGCAGGGACGAACCGAGAAGCAGGTCAAGAGTGCGGCCAACGGCGCCTTCGGTCGAATTTTCAACCGGCGCCACACCATACTGGGCATGACCGGACTCGACTTCGCGGAACACATCGTCGATGGTGCTCTGCGGCGCGAGCCGGGCAGCATGGCCAAAGTGCTTGACCGCAGCGCTTTCCGAAAAAGTCCCCAGCGGCCCGAGGAACGCCACGCCAAGCGGGTTTTCCAGCGACAGGCAGGCCGACATCACTTCCCGAAAGAAGAAGGTGACGCTCTCGTTGGGCAGCGGACCGGCATTCAGATCCTGGATTCGCCGCAACACCTGCGCCTCGCGCTCTGGGCGGTACACGTGCCCGGCCTCGCCGTACTTCGCCTTGATTTCGCCGACGTGTTGAGCGCATTTGGCGCGCTCGTTCAGCAGCGCCAGCATCTGCGCGTCGATGGTGTCGATCTGCTCGCGCACCACGCCAAGCTCCTGCAACATCCCCTCGTTCATGCCTTCTCCTGAAACCGTGCCGGTCACGCCTTGCGTGCGGCGAAATCCTGCATCAGCCCGACCAGCGCCTCGACGCCATCCAGCGACATGGCGTTGTAGATCGATGCCCGCATGCCGCCCACCGACTTGTGTCCCTTGAGCCCCTCCAGGCGACGCTCGGCCGCTTCGGCCAGAAACTCCGCATCCAGCGCCGGATTAGCCAGCGTAAAAGGAACATTCATGCGCGAACGGCACGGCGCATCCACCGGGTTGCGGTAAAAGCCGCCACTGCCGTCGATGGCGTCGTAAACCCGCTTCGCCTTGGCGATGTTGGTCTGCTCCACCGCCGCCAGCCCGCCCTGGGCCTTCAGATTCTTGAAAACCAGGCCTGCCAGGTAGATGCCGAAGGTCGGCGGCGTGTTGAGCATGGAATCATGCTCGGCCATGGTGGCAAAGTTCATCACGCTGGGTGTGATGGCCGATGCCTTGCCGAGCAGATCCTCGCGAACGATGACGATCACCAGCCCGGCCGGGCCGATGTTCTTCTGCGCACCGGCGTAAATCAGACCGTAGCGCGACACATCCATCGGCCGCGACAGGATGTGGGAACTCATGTCGGCAACCACCGGCACGCCGGCCGGCACCTCCGGCAGGTCGAACATCTCGACGCCGTGGATGGTCTCGTTGGTGCAGAGGTGCAGATAAGCCGCCTGCGGATCGAGCTTCAGTTCGTTGGCCGCCGGCAAACAGGTGAAGGCGCTGGCCTCAGTGGAGCCGGCCAGCCGCACACCACCCAGGTGCTGCGCTTCCTTGTAGGCCTTCTTCGACCAGGAGCCGGTGACCACGTAATCCGCCGAGCGCCCTGCCAGCAGATTCATGGGAATCTGCGCGAACTGCTGGGTCGCTCCGCCTTGCAAAAACAGCACCTTGTAGTTGGACGGAATGCCCATCAGGTCGCGCAGGTCAGCTTCGGCCTCATGGAGGACACCGGTGAAATCCTTGCCCCGATGGCTCATCTCCATGATGCCCATGCCGCGCCCGTGCCAGTCCAGCAACTCGTCGCGCACCTGCTCCAGCACCGTCGTCGGCAAGACTGCCGGCCCTGCCGAGAAATTGAAAATCCGCATCGTCTGAATCCCTGTTCCTTCAGTCCGTTCAGGCTTCCGGTTGGGCACCTTCGTCGCCCGACTCGTTACCCAACTCATGCTCTTCCTCATCACCTTCGAGGAGCTTCTGCACACCAGACAAGATACTGCCCTCGTCTACCGAAATGAGCGTCACACCCTGGGTCGCACGACCCATCTCGCGGATCTCGGAAACCCGGGTCCGCACCAGCACGCCGCCGGTGGTGATCAGCATGATCTGATCCTTCTCTGTGACCAAAGTTGCCGCCACGACCTTGCCGTTACGGTCGGAAGTCTGAATCGCGATCATGCCCTTGGTGCCACGACCGTGACGGGTGTATTCGCCGATCGGCGTACGCTTGCCGAAACCGTTTTCGGTGGCGGTCAGGACGCTTTGCTCCTCATCGCTGGCCACCAGCATGGCGATCACCGACTGGCCGTCCTCGAGCATCATGCCGCGCACGCCGCGGGCCTGACGGCCCATCGGGCGCACGTCGTTCTCGCTGAAGCGCACCGCCTTGCCGGCGTCGGAGAACATCATCACGTCATGCTGGCCGTCGGTAATGGCTACACCAACCAGGAAGTCACCCTCGTCGAGACCCACTGCGATGATGCCGGCCTTGCGCGGATTGGAGAAATCGGTGAGCGGCGTCTTCTTGACCGTGCCCTGGGCCGTTGCCATGAAGATGAAGTGACCTTCGTCGAACTCCTTGACCGGCAGCACGGCGGTGATCTTCTCGCCTTCGAGCAGCGGGAACAGGTTCACGATCGGCCGGCCGCGGGAGTTCCGGGTGCCTTCCGGCACTTCATAGACCTTCAGCCAGTAAAGGCGGCCGCGGTTGGAGAAGCACAGGATGTGGTCGTGGGTGTTGGCAATGAAGAGCTGGTCGACGAAATCGTCTTCCTTCACGGCGGCTGCCTGCTTGCCGCGACCGCCGCGCTTCTGGGCACGGTAATCGGTGAGCGGCTGGCGCTTGAAGTAACCGGTGTGGGACAGGGTCACAACCATGTCCTGGGGCGCGATCAGGTCTTCAATATTGATGTCGGCGGTGTTCATCACCACCTCGGAACGCCGCGGGTCGCCAAACTGCTGCTTGATCAGCGCAAGCTCGTCGCCAATGATCGCGGTGATCCGCTCCGGACGCGCCAGGATGTCCAGCAGGTCGGCGATCACGTTCATCACGTCACGGTATTCGGCGACAATCTTGTCCTGCTCGAGGCCGGTCAGACGCTGCAGACGCAGTTCCAGAATGGCTTGCGCCTGGGCGTCGGAGAGGCGGTAGCCTTGCTCGGACAAACCGAACTCGGGCGCCAGCCCGTCGGGCCGGTAGCTGTCGGCCACCGCACGGGAGAGCATTTCTTCCACCAGGGCCGAGCGCCACTGGCGCGCCATCAGGCCCCGCTTGGCTTCGGGGGGGGTCGGCGCGGCCTTGATGAGGGCGATGATCTCGTCCACATTCGACAGCGCGACGGCCAGACCTTCGAGAATATGGCCGCGCTCGCGCGCCTTGCGCAGCTCAAAAACGGTGCGGCGGGTGACGACTTCGCGCCGGTGGGCGAGGAAGCAGTCGAGCATCTGGCGCAAGTTGAGCAGGCGCGGCTTGCCGTCCACCAGCGCCACCATGTTCATGCCGAAGGTGTCCTGGAGCTGGGTCTGCTTGAACAGGTTGTTCAGCACCACGTCGGGCATTTCGTTGCGCTTGAGCTCGATCACCATGCGCATGCCGGACTTGTCCGACTCGTCACGGAGATCGCTGATGCCTTCGATCTTCTTCTCGTTGACCAGCTCGGCGATCTTCTCGATCAGCGTCTTCTTGTTAACCTGGTACGGCAGCTCGTCGACGATGATCGCCTGACGATCACCCTTGCCGATGTCCTCGAAGTGGGTGCGCGCGCGCATCACCACCCGGCCACGGCCGGTTCGGTAGCCTTCCTGCACACCGGACAGGCCGTAGATCAGCGCAGCCGTCGGAAAGTCCGGCGCCGGCACGATTTTGATCAGCTCGTCGATGGAGGTATCCGGCTCCTGCAGCAGCTTCAGGCAGGCGTCGACGATCTCGGTGAGGTTGTGCGGCGGGATGTTGGTCGCCATACCCACCGCAATGCCTCCCGAACCATTGATCAGCAGGTTTGGAATGCGCGCCGGCAGAACCAGTGGTTCCTTTTCGGAGCCATCGTAGTTCGGCCCGAAATCGACGGTTTCCTTGTCGATGTCGGCAAGCAGCTCATGGCCGATCTTTGCCATGCGGATTTCGGTATAACGCATGGCCGCCGCGCTGTCGCCGTCCACCGAACCGAAGTTGCCCTGACCATCCACCAGCATGTAGCGCAGCGAAAAGTCTTGGGCCATCCGCACGATG
Organism: Zoogloea oleivorans; assembly: GCF_008107625.1. Classification (GTDB taxonomy): domain Bacteria; phylum Pseudomonadota; class Gammaproteobacteria; order Burkholderiales; family Rhodocyclaceae; genus Zoogloea; species Zoogloea oleivorans. The sequence continues at coordinate 12,349 of NZ_SDKK01000028.1, read as the reverse complement.
GTGTCGTAAACCGACTGGTCACCGTGGGGGTGATACTTGCCGATGACGTCACCGACAATACGGGCAGACTTCTTGTAAGCCTTGTTCCAGTCATTGCCCAGTTCGTGCATCGCGAACAACACACGCCGGTGTACAGGCTTGAGGCCGTCACGCACATCCGGAAGGGCCCGCCCGACAATCACGCTCATCGCGTAATCCAGGTAGGCGTGACGCATCTCATCTTCGAGGCTGATGGGGAGAGTTTCTTTGGCGAACGGGATCATGGCACCGCGAGGAGTCGACTATTCGTCGAAAAGACGAAAAGTAGTAAGTTTAGCACGTCAGGCAGGCCCGCCTCCGGCTCCCTGAAGCCCGCAAACAGGACCGGCCGGATTGTGATCCTCGCCTCTCATATGCTCTAATCCGCCGGCACCGACCATCACAAGACAGGCGCCTCGAGCGCCTCACATATTATTGAGGAGGAAACCCATGACCGCAGCAAACTTCCGCCTGGCGTCCGCCACCCTTCTGATGCTTGCCGGCCTCTCCGCCATGGCCCAATCGAAGGACATCGTCGTCGATCCCAAGGGCGAGATTCCCTACGCCATCGATCAGCGCAATGTCGTCGTCAAGAGCGGCGCCGACCTGTGCTGGCGCACCGGCTCATGGACCCCCGGGGCGGCCACCGAAGCCAAGGCCGGCGAACTGCCGATCGCCTGTGAGTGCGACAAGGATGTCGTCGGCGCCGACAAGTGCGCTCCCGCCTCCGCCCGCGCAGCCTCGACACCTGCAACAGCCGCACCAGTCACCGCCGCGGCTCCCGCTGCACCCAAAAAATGCGACTTCAGCGTGACCCTTTCCGCTGACGACGCCTTCGCCTTCAACAAGGCCACCCTCAGCAAGTCGGCCAAGGCCACCCTGGATAACGCCGTGCTCGCCAAACTCGACACCTGCGCGACGGTAAACACCGTGATCATCAACGGCCACACCGACCGCCTCGGCTCCCAGTCCTATAACCAGAAGCTTTCCGAAAAGCGCGCCGACGCCGTTCAGTCCTATCTGGCCAGCAAGGGCCTGAAGGCGGAGAACATGGACACCATGGGCTCCGGCAAGACCCAGCCAATCAAGAGCTGCGATGACAAGCTCGGCCGCAAAAAGCTGATCGAATGCCTTGCCCCGAACCGCCGCGTCACCGTGGACGTAAAGGGCCCGGCCAAGTAATCTGCCCACAGCACCAAGACAAACCTAAAACCCCGCCAGACGCGGGGTTTTTTCTGAGACCAACGAGAGCCGCCATGATGCCGACACCGGTCGACCTGCTTATCGAAGCACGCTGGATCATTCCCGTCGAGCCAGCCAACACGACCCTCGAGCATCACGCCATCGCCGTCCGCGACGGGCGCATCATCGCAATTCTGCCGACGGACGAAGCCCGGGCGCGCTACGTAGCGACGAAAACCGTCCACCTGTCCGATCACATCCTGACTCCCGGTCTCGTCAATCTGCACTGCCATGCCGCGATGGCCATCATGCGTGGCCTTGCAGATGACCTGCCGCTGATGCGCTGGCTGCAGGAGGCGATCTGGCCAACCGAAAGCCGCCATGCCTCCCACGCCTTCGTACGCGACGGCAGCCTGCTCGCAGGGGCCGAGATGCTGCGGGGGGGCATCACCACCTGCAACGACATGTACTTCTTCCCGGAGGCAACAGCCGAAGCATTCGACCGCCTCGGCCTGCGGGCGGTACTTGGCATTACCGTCATCGAATTCCCTTCCCAGTACGCATCCGACGCCGACGACTACCTGCGCAAGGGGCTGGCAACCCTGGATGCGTGGCGGGACCATCCACTGATCGGCTTTGCCCTCGCTCCCCACGCCCCTTACACGGTATCGAACAAGACCTTCGAGCGGATTGGCGCCCTCGCCGACGAACTGGAACTCCCGATCCACATCCACATTCACGAAACCGCTGGCGAGATCGCCGACAGCCTGCGTGACTTTGGACAGCGGCCGATTGCCCGCCTGGATCAACTGGGCCTGCTCGGACCCAATTTAATAGGCGTCCACGCAACCCACCTCACCCCGGAAGACATTGAGCGCCTCGCCCTGCACGGATGCGCCATCGCCCACTGCCCCACATCGAACATGAAACTCGCCAGCGGCGCCGCCCCGACCACCACCCTGCTCAAGCGGGGACTGGCCGTTGGTCTGGGGAGCGACGGCGCCGCCAGTAACAACCGCCTGGACCTCTTCCGCGAAATGCACCAAGCCAGCCTTCTGGCCAAACACACAACCGGCGACGCCTCCGCCCTGCCCGCCCACCAAGCCCTGCGCATGGCCACCCTCGAGGGCGCACGCGCCCTTGGACTCGACGCCGAAATAGGCTCTCTGACGACCGGAAAGGCTGCCGACATCTGCGCGATCCGCATGGATAACCCTGACGAACTACCCTGCTTCGAGCCCGTTTCCCATGTGGTATATGTCCTGGATCGTCGCGCTGTATCGGACGTCTGGGTCGGTGGACAGCAACGGGTCAAGGAGGGAAAACTGTTGCAAATAACCAACACCGAGCTATTGGGCATCGCCCGCCTATGGCAAAATAAGCTCCGCCAATGAATTGGATATGCTGCCTGAGTTCATAGTGTACTCCGGCGACAAGGATAAATTTTCCGGTTCTACCCCTTTGCCTTGCGACGAGGAAAACGATGATCAAACAAGCCAAAAAACAACTGCTGATGGCTGCCGCACTGGCCGCTCTCGGCCTGTCTGCCTCCGCCAGCTTCGCCAAAGATGTCGTCGTTGATACGAAAGGCGAAGTGCCTTACGTGATCGACTCCCGTGCAGTCGTTGCCCGTAGCGGCACTGACCTGTGCTGGCGCACCGGCTACTGGACCCCGGCGGCCGCCTCCACCACCATGGCTGGCGAATTTCCCGTGGGCTGCGAGTGCGACAAGGATGTCGTGCCGGCCGAAAAGTGTGTGAAGGCTGCCGCCGCTCCAGCTGCTGGCGCCAAGAGCGCAACCCCGCTGGCCGCTCCCGCTCCGGTTGCCGAAAAGGTCAAGCTGGCTGCTGATGCACTCTTCGAGTTCGACAAGGCTGTTCTGCTGCCCGCCGGCAAGTCCAAGCTTGACGACCTGGCTGCCAAGGCCAAGAGCGTGAAGCTGGAAGTGATCCTGGCCGTTGGCCACACCGACCGCATCGGTGGTGATGCCTACAACCAGAAGCTGTCCGAAAAGCGCGCTGCCGCCGTCAAGGACTACCTGGTCGGCAAGGGTGTTGAAGCCAACCGTGTTTACACCGAAGGCAAGGGCAAGAAGCAGCCCGTGACCGGCACCAGCTGCAAGAACCTGGGCAAGGAAAGCGGCAAGAACAAGAAGCTTGTCGATTGCCTGCAGCCGGATCGTCGCGTGGAAATCGAAGTCATCGGCACCAAGTAATCGCCGACAACTGACGCCACGTCAGTCCTCAAAAAGCCCTGCACTGCAGGGCTTTTTGTTTTTCAGCCGTAGCCGTGGGTCTCGCAATACAATTGTGCATTGGCCTACCGATCTTTAAATGACGCCCCCGACCACAATGAACGCCGATCCCGCCGAACTGCAGAAATTCAGTGACCTCGCCCACCGCTGGTGGGACCCCGAATCCGAATTCAAACCGCTCCACCAGATCAACCCCCTCCGCCTTGACTGGATCAACAACACCGCTCAGCTCGCCGGCAAAAAAGTCGTCGACATCGGCTGCGGCGGCGGCATCCTGGCCGAATCCATGGCGGCCTGCGGAGCACTGGTAACCGGCGTTGATCTATCCGAGAAAGCCCTCGGCGTCGCCCGCCTGCACCTCTATGAAAGCGGGCAGACAGTCGATTACCGACTCATCTCCGCCGAAGACATTTCCCGGGAAGCACCCGGCAGCTTCGACGTAGTGACCTGCATGGAAATGCTTGAGCATGTACCCGACCCGGCCAGCACCATCCGCGCCTGTGCCGCCCTCGTCAAACCCGGTGGCTACGTGTTCTTCTCAACGCTCAACCGCAACATCAAGTCTTACCTGATGGCCGTAGTGGGAGCCGAGTACATTCTCAACCTGCTGCCCAAGGGAACCCACGAATACGCCAAGTTCATCAAACCCTCCGAACTCGCACGCTACGTGCGCGAGGCTGGACTGGATGTGGAAGAACTTATTGGCATGAATTACAACCCGCTCAACAAGGTCTACTCTCTCGGCCGCGACACAGACGTAAATTACCTGATGCGGACGTCCCGACGTGCCTGAAGCCGTCTTCTTCGACCTGGACGGAACCCTCGCCGACACAGCCCCCGACCTGGCTGGTACGCTCAACCGCCTGCAGGCAGAGCACGGCCTTGCACCGAGCCCGTTTGAGCAACTCCGACCCCAAGTCTCCAATGGCGTACGTGGCATGCTCGGTGTCGGGTTTGGTCTTACTCCCGACGAACCGGCATACGCCGGACTCGCACAGCGCTTTCTGAGCCTGTACGCCGAATTCCTGTGCGTCGAGACCCGCCTGTTTCCCGGGATGACCGAGTTACTCGACCAGCTTGATGAGCGCGGCATAACGTGGGGCATCGTGACCAACAAGGCCGAGCGCCTGGCCAAACCCCTTGTCGAAGCACTTGGCCTGGCCGAGCGGAGCATCTGCACGATCGGAGGCGACACCACCGCCCGCGCCAAGCCCTTCCCCGACCCCTTGCTGTACGCCTGCCGCATCGCAGGAATCGCCCCCACAAGCAGCCTGTACATCGGGGACGACATCCGCGATATCGTGGCCGGCAAGGCGGCCGGCATGCGGACAGTGGCCGCGGCCTACGGCTACCTCGGCAGTCACCAGCCGATCGACACCTGGGAAGCAGACACGATCATCGAGCACCCCCTTGAAATCCTGCATCTGCTCGGCAAATCCTGAGAGCGTGCTATCATTGGGAACTTATCGCTAACCGCTAGCACTAAGTTAAGTAACACAAAGGGGCCGACCTGGCTTCGACGTGGGTTGCAAAGCAGATCAGGGCATACCGAGGACCAGTTACCTCGTAAATCCACTGGAAATCTACAAACGCCAACGACGAGCGTTTCGCTCTGGCCGCTTAAGGCCTAAGCCGCTGCACTGACAGGTCTCCTGGGTCAGATGGGGTCAAACCCAATGCAGTGTCATTCACAGGGACTAGCAATGGATCGGGTTACTTGGTCCGGCGCGAAACTCAAGGTAACTCGCCCGTGGTCGGCCTGCCGACTGGCTAAACCCCGGGTTAAACCCAAATAGGTCGGCTAAGTATGTAGAACTGACTGTAGAGGACTTGCGGACGGGGGTTCGATTCCCCCCGGCTCCACCAGAATCGATTCCGGATTGTTCCGGGGAAGGCCGGAAACCTAAGCTGCACAAGGGTTTCCGGCCTTTTTTACGTCTATCGAAGCACCAACCGTATCATTGCGAACCGCCATATTCTTGGGGGTAGCGTTGGAAAACAGGTATCAAAATCAAAGGCCGTCAGTAACACACGGGTTATGGAAGCGACGGCTGAGGAATTCCGCGATGTAATTTTCAGCCGTACTATCGTCAGTCAGGCGCAGATACTCACTACTCCCTGTTTTGCTGACGGGCTTGAGACTCTTCTGCTGCGGAAGGAGAGAAGCCACCATACAACCGGAATCTCCGACATTCGCCATGTGCCAAAGCATGCAGGCAAGCGCCTGTTGGTTGAGCGGTGAAGAAAACTGCTGGACTTCAATGAGGAGGAAGCTGTCTGCGCCCTCTTGCCAAGTACTGGCATCGAGTTCCCACTGCATGCCGCTTGCCCCCTCAGGCCTCTGCTTGCCCCCGGCAGTGGCAATAGCGAGCACCTCTCGCATATCGGCGATGACTTTCCGGGCAGCCCCCTCGTAAGCTATCCATTTCTTCCGCATTCTGTCTCAATCCTTTCTACGTCGATCATTCACTACCGTGGCGGTTTGAACGCCTGGCCTGTTAATTGCCCTCCACTATCGCACGAGGTCACAGAATCGTGCATGGCAAACAAGCTGCAGGCTAAAATCATCGAGACTCTTGCAGGAGAGTCGTTGCAGATACGGATTCGACGAATACCGCAGCCCGAGTGATCGGGGCCTCTCCCCCACTGGTTGAAAGCAATTGATGCTGTGGCAAGCAATCGGCGCCGTCCGCGATCTGGGCCGCCTGCATGAAATCGCTGGCGTTCTGATCCGCTATGGCTTTGGCGATCTGGTCCGCCGGATCGGCATGGCACGAACACTGGAACGCGCCGGCAAGGCCTTGCACTGGCGGGAGCCGGAGGAACTGGCACGGCTTGAGCCACCCGCACGGGTTCGCCGCGCGCTTGAAGAACTGGGCCCAAGCTTCATCAAGCTGGGCCAGATTCTGGCCACGCGTGTAGACCTTTTCCCGTCCGAATGGATCGCTGAGTTCAGCAAGCTGCAGGACGACGCTCCCGCGCTTCCCTTCGCGGAAATTCACGCACAACTGACCGAGGACCTGGGCGAGGCACCGGAAAACATCTTCACAGAACTGGATGTCCGCCCGCTGGCAGCCGCTTCCCTGGCCCAGGTGCACCGGGCCCGGCTCGCGGATGGCTGCGCGGTCGTACTCAAGATACGGCGACCGGGCATTCGGCCTACCGTCGAGGCTGATCTACGCCTGCTCGCTCGCCTCGCCGAGATCGTCGAAGCCGAAACACCCGACCTGCGCCGCTACCGCCCCAAGGAGGTGGTCCGTCAGTTCACGCTGTCCTTGCGCAGGGAGCTGGATTTTGCTGCCGAATGCCGCAACGCGGAACGCGTGGCGAACCAGTTCAAGGCGCATCCAGAAATCATTGTTCCGCGTATTCACTGGCAGTGGTGCGGTGAGCGACTCAATGTGCAGGACTTCGTCGAGGGCATCTCCGGCCGCAATCTGACCGCCGCCGACGCAGCAGGCCTTGATCGCAAGTTGCTCGCCCGCAGGGGAGCGCAGGCTGTACTGAAAATGATGCTGGAGGACGGCTTTTTCCATGCAGACCCTCACCCGGGGAATGTCTTTTACCTACCTGAGAATCGGATCGCCTTCATCGACTTTGGGATGGTCGGACGCTTGCCCGAGGAACGGCGGGTTCAGGTTGCGCACCTGCTGCATGGCCTGGTGACACGCGATACAGAAACGGTTGCCGGCGTGCTGCTCGACTGGGGAAGCGAGGGGGAAAGCAGCAGCGACGTGGAACTGACACGTTTGAATAGCGAGATCGGTGCTTTCGTCGATATGTATCACGGCGTCCCCCTGCACCGGCTCGATCTGGGGGTCATGCTCTCCGATCTGGTGAGCATCCTGCGCGAACACGGCTTGAGCCTGCCGCCGGATCTGGCACTGATGCTCAAAGCCTTCATCACACTGGAAGGAATGGGTCGCCAGCTTGACCCCAACTTCGACATGGCAGCGGAGGCCACGCCTTTTCTGAAGAACATCCTGCTCGCTCAAACGACCCCTGATGCCCTTGCACGAAGGGGCTGGCGCGCCCTGAGCGACGCCATTGGCCTCGTTACCAGCCTGCCGAAAGACTTGCGCCAGTTTCTGCGAGCCGCCCGCCGTGGCAAATTACAGGTACAGGTCGAAGTGCTTCCGCTCAAACAGTTCGGTCAGCAGATCGACCGAGCGGCCAGCCGGCTGGCGCTGTCCATTGCAATTGCGGCCCTGATCGTTGGATCGGCAATCGTGATGACCGTAGAGAGGGCGCCTGCGCTAGCGGGTCTACCCTCCTTCGGAATGCTCGGTTTCATTGCAGCCGTCATCGGCGGACTGTGGCTGCTGGTATCCATCTGGCGCAGCGGGCGATCAGAGTAATCCTGGAGCACCAGACGGAAGACGCTACTCGCTGGAAGCGCTATCTTCGCTACCAGACTCATCGCTGAAGTTTCGGGCGATCGCAGCAAAATCTCCTGCCACCAGCATCAGCGCGTCAACAATATCCGGGTCAAAGTGGCTGCCCTTCTCGGCGAACATCATTTCAATCGCCTGCTCATGGGGAAACGGTGGCTTGTAAACCCGTCGGGAAATGAGCGCATCGTAAACATCCGCAACAGCCATCAACCGCGCAGAAACGGGGATCGCCTCCCCGGCTAGTCCCTCGGGATAGCCACTGCCATCCCAGCGCTCATGGTGGCCGTAGGCAATTTCAGCAGCGTAACGCAAAAAGGAGGCATCGACCGCCCCGCCAAGGGCGTTCTCCGCCTGAACAATGGCATTACGGCCATATTCGCAATGCTGCTTCATGATCACCCACTCTTCGGGAGTGAGCTTGCCCTGCTTCAGCAGAATGGCATCCGGCGTAGCGACTTTGCCGACATCGTGAAGCGGCGCAGACTTGAAAAGCAACTGAATGATCTCTTCGTTCAACTCCCCACGAAAACGCGGGTGATCCTGCAGCTTCTCGGCAAGAATCCGTACGTAATGCTGGGTGCGCCGGATGTGATTGCCGGTTTCGTTGTCACGGGCTTCGGCAAGAGCACAAAACGCGGTGATGGTTGCAGCCTGGGCCGCGATCACCTCCTGCTTGCTGGTAACCAGCCGCCGGGTTTGTTCACTGATCTCAGCCGTACGTTCGGCCACCAGGAGTTCCAGATCGGCATTGCGCCGCTGGAGCGCCCGAGTTGCACGGGACAAGGCTAGATGAGTTCGCACCCGGGCCCGAACGACAGGTGGAGAAATCGGCTTGTGAATGAAGTCTTCTGCGCCGAGCGAGAAGCCAAGCTCCTCGTCCTCGGGTCGATCGAGCCCAGTGAGGAACATAACGGGAATCGCCCGGGTCGACTCCGACGACTTGAGGCGTCGACAGACCTCAAAACCGTCAACATCCGGCATCATTACATCCAGCAGTATCAAGTCAGCGCGCCCACCCTTCGCCAGATAGTCGAGCGCCTCGATACCGTTCGTGGCGGGATGGACATCGTAGTGGTCCGACAGTACATCCTCGAGTATCAGGAGGTTGTCAGCCTGATCATCCACCACCAGCACGTGGGCACGCTGCTTCATTCCTTGCTCCTGAACCAATAATGCGTATGTGTATTGTTTGCTAACGGCACTTCATGTTGGACTCTTCAATCTCTTCCTGTGAAGTCCCTCACATTTGGCAGCATCCTTCAACAATCACTGCCGCTCCCACGAAGTCATGTCTCTAATTTACAGCTTCCCACCTGTTGCAACCCCAGCGGCCCATACCTTGATCCTGGGCAGCATGCCGGGTAGCGCGTCGCTGCTTGCCGAACAATATTACGCGCACCCTCGCAATCTATTCTGGCCAATTCTCGGCGAACTGATTGGAGCCCGCCCAGACCTTTCCTACCCGCTGCGGCTACACAGACTCACTTCAGCAGGCATTGCGCTATGGGACGTACTCCAGCGCTGCGAACGCGAAGGCAGCCTGGACACCCGGATAGACTCACAAAGCATCGTGCCAAACGACTTCGCCACTTTTTTTGACCACCATCCGACCATCCGGCGCGTGTTCTTCAACGGCACCATGGCCGAAACGGTTTTTCGACGGCATGTACTGCAAACGCTGCCTCCCCTGCCCCTCCGCTACCATCGGCTGCCCTCCACAAGCCCGGCCAATGCCGCATTCAGCTTTGCCCGCCGCCTTGAGGCCTGGCAACTCGTCGCAGCAGACGACAACAACAACGAGCATCAGGATTCCAGCACGTAAGTTCCGGGTGCGTCGGCCAGTGCCGGATAGGCGTCAGTGGCCACCGGTTCGGCATCAACCAATTCGCCACACTGAGGCTTGAGCCATGCCATCCAGTCATCCCACCAACTGCCCGGGAGCTCTTTCGCTCCACCATGCCAGCTGTCTGCAGAATCGCTCCTGCGCGCCTGCCCGACCCAGAACTTCCGCTTGGGCGGCTTGACCGGCGGATTGACGATACCGAGGATATGACCGGAACTTGAAAGCACGAAGCGCTTGGGGCCGGCGACGTAATTCATCGTCCGGAAAGTCTGCCGCCACGGGGCGATGTGGTCATCCTCGGCCGAAACCGCATACACCGGCTGGCTGATGGCGCCGAGATCAATCGGCTCGCCTGCCAGGGTCAGGGCGTCCTTCTCAATCAACTTGTTGTTGAGATAAAGCTCCCGCAAATACCAGGCATGCATCGCATAAGGCATGCGGGTCATATCCATGTTCCAGTAAAGGACATCGAAGGGCGGAGGCGTCTCGCCGTACAACCAGCCGTGCACCACGTAGTGCCAGATCAGGCTGTTGGAACGCAACAGACGGAACGAGGAAGCCATCTCGGCACCATCCAGATAGCCCTTGCGCTCCATGTTCTGGGTAATGAAGCGGATACTGCCTTCGTCCACAAAGACTTCAATATCGCCCGGCTTGTGAAAATCCACCAGCGTGGTGAACAGGGTCCAGTGCGCCACCGGAACATCCTCCGGCGCAAAGTGCTTGTTAGCCCATGCCATGTAGGCCGACAAGGCTGTTCCCCCGATGCAATAACCCACCGCATGAACCTTCGCTGCTCCGGTGACACCGCGGGCCGTATCAATCAACGCCTGCACACCTTCGGTAAGGTAGTCGTCAAAGCGGACGTCACGCATCTCCTCGCGGGGGTTCTTCCAGCTGGTGATGAACACATCGAGCCCCTGATCCAGCAGATACCGGATCATGCTCTTCTTTGGATTCAGATCGAGGATGTAGAACTTGTTAATCCACGGCGTGACGATCACAACCGGCGTTCGATGCACCTGAGGACTGGTTGGTGTGTAATGGATTACCTCCAGTAACCTGTTACGGAACACCACCTTGCCAGGTGTAACCGCCAGATTCTGACCAACCTTGAAATCGCCCGGATCGGTCATGCGAATGTTGCCGGCTTCCATGTCGGCCAGGCAATTCCGGAAACCGCGCACCAAGCTTTCACCGTGGGTTTCCATCGCAATCCGCATCGCCACCGGGTTGGTCCAGAGAAAGTTGGACGGTGCCATCGCGTTGAGCCACTTCCGCCACCAGAACGCTGCCCGACGCCGCTCCTTCTGGGAAAGTCCAGGCGTGTCATAGAGCATGTCCTGCGTGTGGTGGGTCAGCACCAGATACCACTCTTTCACGATATCCCAAGAGGGCGAGTCAGCCCAGACCGGATCTGCGAAGCGATTGTCGTCTTCGTGTGGCTTGACCGGGTCCTGACTGGGCAAACCGAGCAAACGTCGCCAGCTATGCCACTGCAGCGCCCACAAACTTCCGGACACTTTCGCCATGGCATCAGCCAGCTCCTGGGGATGGGATGCCCATGCAAGCTGCGCATGAACCAGCGGGGCGGCCATACCAAGAGGATCGATCGACGACTCTACGGTGTCGTGGAACTGCTGCAGCGACTTTCGGGCGAAGTCGATCGGTGGTGCGGATTCGTGGCGTAACATGATCGAAAGCTCCTTCAATGCGGGCCACAAGAAACAGGCAAAACACTGAAGGATCTGCCCTGTGCCCAGTAGTAATCGTGATCCAGGCTCGTTGCGTTCCGATTGACATGCGTCAAGCCGAAGACGAAGAGAGCCCGCCGTATAATGATGTCACCCAGTTCCCTTCAGGAGCATCGTCATGTTCAAAAACATTCTGGTTCCCACCGATGGGTCAGAGCTCTCTGACTCCACGGTAGCAAGGGCTATTGTCTTTGCAAAAGAAGCCCAAGCAAAACTTACCTTCTTCTATTCACAGCCGGACTTCCCGATGCCGATCTATGGCGAAGGCGCGTTGATCGATCCGACCACGCCCGAACAGTTCAGCCGTGCAGCAGCAGCCGAAGCAGAAGCGATCTTGGCCCGGGCAAAAACGGAAGCAGCCCTTGCCGGGGTCGAAGCCAATGGCGATACGGTCATCAGTGAAGTGCCGTACGAAGCCATTATTGAAGCGGCCGAGCGGAACCAATGCGATCTGATCTTCATGGCATCCCATGGCAGACGCGGCCTGAGCGGTCTGCTGCTCGGCAGCGAAACCCAGAAAGTCCTGACCCACAGCAAGATTCCGGTACTCGTCTATCGCTAGATCGAAGGCCGCAGCTGTGACCCGTCCTAACCCAGGTTGACACCTGTTGTGACGGATAAGCAGGCCTAACGGTTGGCCTGCAAAGACGCCCGATGAACTTCATCGGGCGTCTTCAATTGTAGCGAGCAATGCGGTCGCTCCGTGTTGTAGATGGCGATCGACTGACGAACCATGTGCCGGGCCTGATTCAGATCGTCGGGCAGTTGGAGCAGAAACTCGTGCTTGAGAATGCCATTGACCCGTTCCGCCAAGGCATTCTGATAGCAGTCGTAGCCGTCGGTCATCGAACAGATCAGTCCGTGTTTCTGGTGAATGGCCTGGTACTCATGGGCGCAGTATTGG
>NZ_SDKK01000076.1 GCF_008107625.1 Zoogloea oleivorans | reverse complement strand
CCATCGCCTCCCTCAACGGCTCGGCCTCGCTGCGCTTTGGCGCCGGGGCGAGCCTGGCGGTGGGCGGCGGCGTCCAGCTGCAGGCTGCGGCGGCCTTCTCGACCGGCATCAGCGCCAGCGCAGGGATCGGCATCGGTGGCGGAGCCGGGCTCAGCCTCGGGGCCAGCGCAGGTGCCGGCATCAGCGCCGGAGCGGGCATCGGCGTTTCGGCCGGCGCCAGCGGCGGCTCCTTCTCGGGCCTTCGCGCTAGCGCCTCAAGCAACCTGAGCGTACCCAGCGGGCGGGCCCTGTTTGCCGCCGGCAGCAACGTATCCACCGGCGCCAGCGCCCAGTTTGCCGCCGGCGGGCGGGCCGAAGCGCGCGGCGGCGCGAGCCTGTCTGCCGACGTCGGGGCCAACGCCGACCTGTCGGCACGCATCACCTTTGGTTGAGGAGCTCGGCATGCCAACCATCTTCGACGAGATCACCGGCGAAATCGCCCCGCCGACCACCGGCGAGAGCGCCGCCCCGGCCCAACCCGACGGCGCGCCGCAGCCCGACCTCGCCGAGGCCCTGCGCCACGAACTGCAGATCAGCCACGAACGGGAACGGCGCCTGCTCGCCGACTAGGACCAGGCTCATGACCGAAACCGCCCTCAGCCAGACGCCCGTCTACACCGCCCGCCCGACCCTGCGGCTGGCCGGGCAGGAGGATGTGCGTGTCTCGGAGCTGCTCATCGGCATGCGCATGGAAGAGTCCGAAGGCGGCATGAGCGCCCTCGACCTGCGCTTCTCGAACGTGGCCAGCGTGACCGGCGGGAGCGCCGAGATCGGTTTTCCGGCCGACGCGAAGCTCAGGCTCGGAGCCGCCATCGAGGTCTATTGCGGCGACGAGCTGGAACCCCGCGAAATCTTCCGCGGCAAGATCACCGCTCTCGAAGCGGACTTTCGCACCGGGGCGCCGCCGGAACTCACCGTGCTCGCCGAAGACAGCCTGCAGCAGGCCCGCCTGGCCCGGCGCAGCAAGGTCTACACCGACCAGTCGCCGGCCGACATCGTGCGCGCGGTGGCCGGCGAGCTGGGCCTCACCCCGGTCATCACCGGTCTGGCCAGCCCCGTCGCCACCTGGGCCCAGTACAACGAAAGCGATCTGGCCTTCCTGCGCCGCCTGCTGACGCGTTTCGACGCCGATCTACAGGTTGTGGGCAGCGAACTGCAGGTGTCGCCGCGCGGTGAGGTGCGCCGCGGCGCCCTCGACCTGGAGATGTTCAGCCAGCTGGCCCGCGCCCGCGTCACCGCCGACCTGTCGGCCCAGGTCAGCGCCGTCAGCGTGCGCGGCTGGAATGCCCGCGACGGTGTCGCCGTGAAAGCCGACGTCAGCACCGGCACCCACCTCGGCCCCGGCAGCGGCAAGGAAGGCGCGGCGGTGCTGCGCGATGCCTTTGGCGAACGCAGCGAACACATCGGCCACTTTGCGGTGGCCAGCGACGACGAAGCCCGTGCCCTCGCCGAAGCCGCCTACGACCAGCGCGCCCGGCGCTTCGTGCGGGTCGACGGCACGGCGGTCGGCAATGCCCGCCTGCGGGTCGGCTGCCACGTGAGCCTCAGCCAGCTCGGCGCCCCCTACGACAACACCTACTACGTGGTCCGCACCTGCCACGTGTATGACGTGCACCTGGGCTACCGCACCGACTTCGCGGCCGAGTGCGCCTTCTTTGGAGTGCCCTGAGGCCATGGACCGCTCATCCTTCCTGCACCGCTCGCCGGCCTGGCTGCACGCCAGCTACCTGGCCATCGTCACCTCCCTCGACGACCCCGAGCAGATGAACCGGGTGCAGGTACGCCTGGTCGCCTTCGACGACTGCACCAACCAGGACGCCCCCCTGTGGGCCCGCATGGTATGCCCCTTCGCCGGCAACAACCGCGGCGCCTTCCTGATGCCCGACGTGGATGACGAAGTACTGGTCGTCTTCCACAACGGCGACCCGTCCTATCCGCTGGTCCTCGGCGGGCTGTGGAACGGCAGCAGCAGCGCCCCGGCCGCGCTGTCCGGCGGCCAGAACCGCTACAAGGTGATCCGCTCGAAAAACGGCGTGAAGCTGACCCTCGACGACCAGCAGGGGCAGGAGAGCTTCATCGTCGAAACCCCGGGCGGGCAAAAAATCACCCTCAAGGACGGGCCGGGCAGCATCGTCATCGAGGACGCCAGCGGCAACAGCATCAAGCTCGAAACCTCCGGCATCACCATCACGGCCGCCGCCAAGGTCACGGTGAAGGCGCCGCAGGTCGATGTGTCGGCCGGCATGGTCAAGGTCGATGCGGCCATCGCCAAGTTCTCCGGCATCGTCAAGTGCGAAACCCTGATCGCCACCTCGGTGGTGTCCACAAGCTACACGCCCGGCGCGGGCAACATCTGGTGAGGCAGCTCATGAATGCCCCGGCACACCACACCATCACCCTTGCCGCGCCCCGCGACATCGCCAGCGGCAAGGCCCCGGTGATCCTCCAGCGCAACGACGAGGACTTCATCGAGGCGATTCTCGAAGACCTGAAGCGCCCCGCCAGCCGCAGCGGTCTGCAGGCCGACGTGGCCGCCACCCGCAATGCCGAGCAGATCCTGAAACTCTTCCAGCCCACCCAGCGACTCTTCCACGTCGCCCTCATCGAAGCCTGGTGCGCCACGCCGGGCACGCCGCGCCTCGACCCGGCACGGGTGGACGCGGCCGGCCTGGTGC
>NZ_SDKK01000092.1 GCF_008107625.1 Zoogloea oleivorans | reverse complement strand
GACTTGGCTGGACGCTTACCGATCTGTGGGCTGGGAAACCGCATAAAACCCTTTCCTACCAGTCAGTTACATAGCCATTTCGGGTATAATTCGGCATGTCCCGCGCTGCCGACCAATCCGCTCCGAAACCGCTGCCCACCCCCCTGGGCGCCGCCTTTGCCGAGCCCCTGCCCGACGATCCGGCGGCGCTCAAAGCGATGTTGCGCCTGCTCCAGGGGGCCATGGTGGCGCAAACGCAAAGCTTTGATGAAGCCCTGGCACGGCAGACCCGCGAGTTCGAGCGCCGGATTCTCGCCATCTACGAACAACTCCGTCTGGCCCGGCGACGTCTGTTCGGCCCCAGCGCCGAAAGCCATGCCGCTCAGGGCTGGCTGTTCGATGAGGCCGACGCACTGGCTGGTGAAGCGAGCTCCGCCGCCCAGAGCGCCCCCGACACCGCTGAACTGCTGCCCGCGGGCAGGCCCGCTGCGCCCGCAAGCCCGGCGCCGCGACGCGGCAAGCGCGCCCCCCTGGCGCAGGAGTTGCCCCGGGTCGATGTCCTCCATGCGCTTCCCGAAGCCGAGCGCACCTGTGCCTGCGGCACCCCGATGGTCGAGATCGGCGAGGAGATCAGCGAGCAACTGGACATCGTCCCGATGCAGGTCCGGGTGCTGCGCCATGTGCGCAAGCGTTATGGCTGTCCGGACGGCGCCCATCGGCCCGTCAGCGCCCCGGCCCCCGCCCAGGTCCTGCCCAAGAGCAACGCGAGTAGCGATCTGCTGGCGATGCTGCTGACCACCAAATACGTCGATGGCCTGCCGCTGGCCCGCTTCGAGTTCGTGCTGGCCCGCGCCGGCGTGCGCGTGCCGCGCCAGACCCTGGCGCGCTGGGCGATCGGCGCGGCGCGGGCGCTGCAACCGGTGGCCAACCTGATGCGCGACACCCTCATCGAGGCGAACGTGATCCACATGGACGAAACGAGCGTCCAGGTGCTCAAGGAAGCGGGCCGCGCGGCCACCTCCCAAAGCTACATGTGGGTGCAGCGCGGGGGGCTCCCGGACAAACCGGTGGTGCTCTTCGATTACGACCCGAGCCGCTCCGGGGCGGTACCGCTGCGGCTGCTCGCGGGCTGGCACGGCTACCTGATGACCGACGGCTACACGGGCTACAACGCGGTGGCCGCCGAAGGGCAAATCACGCATTTGTCTTGCTGGACCCACGCCCGCAGACGCTTCGTGGAGGCGGCCCAGGTGCTGCCGAAGGGCAAGCGCGGACGCGCCGCGGAGGCGATCGAGTTCATCGGCCAGCTTTACGGCATCGAGCGGGAGATCCGCGAGTTGCCCACCCTTGAGCGCTTCGCGGTGCGTCAGGCGCGCAGCCTGCCGGTCCTCGCCGCGCTGCGCCAGTGGCTCGACGAAACCCTTCCGTTGGTGCCCCCGAGCAGCAAGCTGGGCGAAGCCCTGGATTACCTCCACGCCTATTGGCCGAAGCTGATCCGCTACACCGAGCGCGGCGATCTGCCGATCGACAACAATGCGGCCGAAAAT
>NZ_SDKK01000056.1 GCF_008107625.1 Zoogloea oleivorans | reverse complement strand
TGCGCGATCCGGCCAGCGGCCGCGCCTGGCCGCTGCGCCGCAGCGCCGCGGAAATCGCCCTCTACCGCCCGCAGGCCACCCCGGCAGATTTTCTGGAACGTTTCCTGGCCAGCTTCGAAGGCTTCCTCACCACCGTTGAAGACCGCATCGGCGCCGCCCACCTCCTCACCGACCCGAGCAGCGTGCCCGAAGCCCGGCTCGACTGGCTCGGCACCTGGATCGGCGTGGCCTTCGACCCCGCCCTGCCGCAGGAGCGGCGGCGCGCCTGGCTGGCCGCCGCCCCGTGGCTGGCACGCCTGCACGGCACCAAGGCCGGCCTGCAGATGGCCCTCGACATTGCCAGCGGTGGCGCCGTGCGCAGCGGCGCGATCGTGGTGCTGGAAGACTTCCGGCTGCGCCGCACCCTGGCCACCCTGCTCGGGGTGAATCTCTCCGATGAGCACGACCCGCTGCTGCCCGGCCTCGTCATCAGCGGCAATTCGGTGGTCGGCGACACCCTGATTCTCGGCGAACGGGAGCAGGCCGAACTGCTCGCCCTGTTCCGCCCCGAGGTGGCCAGCGACGCCGAAAACAGCGCCGTGCTGGCCTTTCTCGACGAACTGGCCAACCGCGCCACGGTGCTGGTGCACCACAGCGTCAGCCCCCAGGACCTCGGCCTGCTGCGCCGCATCGTCGAACTGGAAGGCCCCGCCCATGTGGCGACCCGCGTGCTCAGCGCCACCTGGCCGTTTCTCGTCGGCATCGCCAGCCTGCTCGGCGTCGATACCTACCTTGGCCCGCCACGCCGGCCGCTCCCGGCGCGCGTCAACCGCAGCAGCCTCGGGCAGGACTTCGTCCTCGGCCCGGTGGCGGTCGACCCGCGCATGGCCGGTGCCGCCGCGCCACCGCCGCCGCTCGAACTCCCGGTCGCCGATGCCGGCGACGACCGCCGTGTGCCCTTCGGCGAATCCTTCATGTTGGATGGCAGCGGCTCCCGGGCTGCCCCCGCTCGCAGCCTCGCGAGCTTTATCTGGCGGCGCCTGCCGCAAATCTGAACCCCAAGGAGAGTGCCATGGCTGACTTTGTGATCAACACCGACATCACCACCGACACCCCGACCATCGAGGTCACGGTCAATCCCGACCGGCCCCTGCCGACCGGCCGCCACCGCTTCCGGCTGATCGTGGTGGACGACGCGGGCAACCGTTCCGCCGCCGACGAAGTGGAGATGATCATCGCCGACCAGACGGCACCCACCGCGGTCCTCAACGTGCCGCGCATCGTTGCCTTCGGCAACAGCTTCAACCTGGATGGCAGTCGCTCCTTCGACGTCGGCGGCGGCCGCATCGTCCAGTTCGTGTGGACCTACCTCGGCCCCACAACGGTCATCGGCTGAGACGGACATGGCCCGCTTTGCCGTCGGACAGGCTATCCCGGGCGTCGAACCGGTCATCGTGGTGGATGCCGGCCTGCCTGTTGGCGGACACCGCTTCCAGCTCGTCGTGGTGGACAGCGCAGGCCGCCGCAGTGCGCCGGTGGAGGCCGTCGTCACCGTCAGCCGCGTCCTCACACCGATACCGGACCGGCCGGAAATCATCCTGACCGGAACCACCACGCCGGTCGTCCTGCGACCCGGGCGCACCCCGCGCAAAACCAAGCGGAGCAAACCGACATGAGTGCCCTCACCCGCCTCCCCGAAGCCGATCCGCTGTATGCCCGGCCACGGCCCCAGCGTCCCTTCTACGCCACCGGGATGCTGCTCGACGCCGCCGACTTCAGCGCCGAACAAACCTACCACCGCGGCCGTCTGGCCCAGGCCCTGGCCCTGCTGTCCGGCGGCGGCACCCTGGCCGGGCTGGCCGTCAGCCACAGCGCCGCAGACCTGCCCACCGACCGCCCCGAGGAGATCCGCGTCGCCGCCGGCGTGGCCATCGACCGCCTCGGCCGCCTCGTCGAGATCGGCCGCCCGGCCTGCCTGCGCCTGCAACGCTGGTGGGACGCCAGCCTCGCCGCCGACGGTGGCGACAGCCTGCGCCGCGCCACCTACGCCAACCTGCCGCGTTTCCTCAGTGCGCGCATCCAGGCCGAAGCCGGCACCGGCGACATTCCGGCCGTCCCCGCACGGGCCGTGGTCGCCGACGTTTTCCTGCGCTTCGTGGCCTGCGAAACGGGGCTCACCCCGAGCTTCGCCAGCGGCCCCTTCGATGCCCTCGACGCGGTCGCCACCGCGCGCCTGTCGGACGCCTACGAGCTGCTGCTGGTGGCCCGCGACGCACTCGACGACGCCTACAGCGGCCTGCCCAACCCGGGCCCCGATCTGGCCGCCATCGCCGACCCGGCCGCCCGCCGCGCCGCCCTGCAGGACGCCGTACTGGCCGGCTGGGAAGCCAGCGGACGCAGCGGCCAGGAAGGACAGCTGGCCCCGGCCGCCGAACACCCGCGGGATTTCGACCCCACCGCCGTCTTTCTGGCCCGCGTGCTGATCCCGGTGACGGCAGATGTGCCGCCGCAGCGGGACGGCACGGCGGTCCTCGTGGACAACTGGTCGCGCCGCTTCATCCCGTCGCTGGGCCTGCTCGGCCGCTGGGTCGGGATCTGAAGCGGGCACACGCCACCGGACAACATCATCAGGAGTTCGCCATGAACCTTGTAAAGGGAAGCAACCGCGAGAGGATCGCCCCCGAGGACGTCGCCGCCCTGCGGCAAGCCGGCGCGCTGGTGCAGGACGCCCGGCGCGAACGCCCGCGCTGGTTCGACGGCCGCTTCCTGGCGGCCCGCGACCTGATCCGCGAACAGCAGTATTTCCTCACCCGTGAGGCCGATCTGGGCAAGGCTGCCGGCAGCGGCGTGGCCGTCGGCCTGGCCGTCAGCGAGGGCGCTGCAGCGCAAAGCCTGGTCATCGGTGCCGGGCATGGCATTACCCCGTCGGGCGAGCTGGTGCTGCTGCACTCCAGCCTCACCGTGCGCCTCGCCGACATTCCCCGCGCCGAACAGCTGACCGCCCGCTTCGGCCTCGGCCGGCTGCCCCAGCCACCGCTGCGCAGCCGCAACGGGCTCTTCGTGCTGGCCCTGCGGCCGGTGGAATTCACCGCCAACCCGATCGGCGCTTACCCCACCTCGATCACCGGCCAGCGTACGGTAGAGGACGGCGACATCATCGAGGCCACCGCCATCGTGCTGGTGCCGTGGCCCGACGACGGCAACGCCCAGTCCGCCGACGAGCGCCGCGCCAAGGCCGCCCGGGCGATCTTCTTCGACGGCGTCGATCGCGGCGTGTCGGCCAACCTGCTGCCGCTGGCCATGATCGCCCTGGCCAACAACACCGTGGAGTGGATCGACGCACCGATGGTGCGGCGCGAACTGGGCGCCAACCGCAGCGACCTGCCCGGCCTCGGCTTCGCTCCCCACGCCCTGCGTCTGGCCTACCTGCTGCAGCACCAGGCGCACGTCGCCGACGCGGCCCAGGCCGCCAACGGACGCAGCTTTCCGGCCGCCAGCCACTTCTCGGCCCTGCCCCCGGCCGGCCCGCTGCCGCCGGCAGTCATCAACCCGACCGACTTCACCCAGGGCTATTTTCCGGCGGAAATCGACGTGGACTTCTCGATCATCCCCGAAGATGAGCTGCCGGCCCTGATCGAGGAATCGCTGGCCCTGCCCGGCATCGACCTCGGCGCCGCCGCCGAAACCCTCGAATCCACCTCGGTGCTGATCCTCGCCCCGGTGCCGCGCAACGAATGGCGGGCCGTGGTGGCCCGCCTGACCAGCCTGCGCCGCGCCGTGCGGCCCGCCGCCCCCAACCTGATTGCCGCACGCAAGCCGCTGGAAATCCTCCAGCGCATCCGCCTGCCGCGGTCGGTGGTGATTCCGCCGGACCCGACCAGCCCCTCCGACGCCGAATGGCAGCGCCTCGCCCAGTTGCCCGGCCTGTGGTTCGTGCGCCGCCGCAACATCGCCTACCGGGAGGATCTGGCCGGCACCGCCCTGCGCTTTGCCGGTGCCGACATCATCACCAACGATCGCCTGCGCCTGCGACTCGACGGACTGGGCCTGCGCAACCAACTCGACACCCTGCTCGAACGGGCCACCCCGGCGGCCGGATTCGAACTGCGCAACCTGCTGGCTTCCCCGCGCTTTGCCGACTCGCCGGCCCTCACCGCCGCGGCCATCGGCGAATTCAGCCGGGTGCCCGACCTCGACCAGGCCAGCGCCCTGCGCACCGCCGCCACCCTCACCGGCAGCCAGGTCGGCAGCGGCCTGTCGCGGATCGAGCGCGGCAGCAACGTCGGCAGCGACCCGGCCGCACTGCAAGGCATCGCCAACCGCACGGACTGGCTGAATCTGGACCGCGAAGCCGCTGTCGCCCCGACCGAATCCCTGTCCCGGATCGGCTCCACCCTGACTGGCACAGCGCTGCCCGCCACGGGCTTCACCGTCGTCCCGTCGATCCTCACCACGCCGCTGCGCAACACGACAACGGTTGTGGAACGGCCAGTGGTCACCGATACACGCATCAGCACAGGCCCCGTTCTGCGCGCGACACAGGCACCGGCGGAAGGGGCACAAGCGCAGCCCGGAGCGAAGGGCAAGGGAAAGGGAAAAGGCAAGTGACCCGAAAGCACGCCGGATGGCCCGCGCCGCGCGGAGCCGCCTTGTCCCGAGCCCCGTCTGGCCGGAACCGCCCTTCTCCTGAACGAGGAGCCTGACCATGAGTACCACGCCGATCCGCCTGCCCCTTCCCGGGGAACAGGTCCTCCAGCTCTCCCCCGCGGACGCCGCCGAAGCCGCGACGACCTGGCTGCGGCGTCCCAATCTCTTCCCCAGCCGGGCCCTCACCGCACCGACCCTGGATGCCCGCAGCCACTGGGCCGCCGGACATGTCGTGCAGCGCGGCCAGGCCTTCACACCGGGCATCGCCCAGGGGCTGGAACTCGACTACGTCATCACGCCTCCCACCGAAACCGGTGCCCGCCCCACGGTGCGCCTGCATATCGCCGCCGGCAGCGGGCTGGCCGCCAGCGGCGAGGACGTCTGGCTGGCGCGGCCCATCGAGGTGGACTTCTACGGCCTGCCGGTAGTCGTCCCGGCCGACCTCCCCGATGGCGGGGGTGGCGGCACCGGCGCCTTGCGCAACCGCATCATCGGCCCGAGCCTCGGCGAGTTCCTGAGCAGCAACCCCGGCACCCTGCCCCTGGCTGGCATCCTCGTCCTGCAACCGGTGGCGGTGGACGTCGCCGGCATCGACCCGCTGGACCCTTGCGAGTGCTGCGGCTGCGCCGAAGGCAACGTGAGCTTCGAAGACTGGCGCCTCGCCGACGCCGTGCGCCTGCTGTGGTACGCCTGGCCGGTGGAATGGCCGGCGCTGCCGGCCCCCGGCCCGCGCCTGCGCAACACCCTGGCCTACCGGGTCTTCGACGCCGAACGGGCCCTCACCCCCGACGGCATGCTGCCGTGGGAAGAATTCGGCGTACCGATCGGGCTGATCGGCGTCGATGCGGCCTTTGTGCCGGCCTTCGCCGA
>NZ_SDKK01000085.1 GCF_008107625.1 Zoogloea oleivorans | reverse complement strand
GGCCCCGGTGCCGGTCTTCGTGCCCCATCCGCGCATTGCGGCGGCGGCGCGGGACGGCGGCTTTGCCACGGTGATTGCCACCGGCCCCGGCGATCAAGGCCTCATCGACGGCCTGATCGGCCACTTCTCCGCCCGCAACCACAACGCCTATCCGGGTTAAACTGGTACTCATGAGCAGCGAACTTCCCAGCCTTCCGCCCCTCGATTCTTCTTCGCCGACCACCGCGGCGCCCTCCGCCTGGCGTCGGCCGTCCGCCATCATCGCCGCCGTTGCGGTGGTTCTGCTGGGTTGGCAGTGGGTCGAGACCCGCAGCCGCCTCGGCGACCTCCAGGACGAACTGGCCCGGCGCCTGTCCGACAGCGACACGGTCGGCAAGGAAGCCCGCGCCCTCGCCAAACAGGCCCAGGAAAACCTGCAGGACCTGCAGGGCAAGGTCGGGGCGCTGGAAGCCCGCCTCGCCGAGTCGCAGAGCCAGCAGGTGGCGCTGGAGTCCATGTACCAGGAGTTCTCGCGCACCCGCGACGACCGGGTGCTGGCCGAAGTCGAACAGGCCGTGACCATTTCCGCCCAGCAACTGCAACTGGCCGGCAATGTGCAGACCGCACTGTTTGCGCTGCAGACCGCCGATGCGCGGCTCGGCAGCCTTGACCGTCCGCACTGGCTGCCGCTGCGCAAGGCCATTGCCGGCGACATCGAAACCCTCAAGTCGCTGCCCCAGGTGGATTCGGCCGGTGTGGCGCTCAAGCTGGAAACCCTGATCGGGCGAATCGACACGCTGCCGCTGGCTTTCGAAGCCAAGCCCAAGGGCGAGGCGCGCAAGTCCGACAAGAGCGAGCCCTCCTTTCTGAAGAGCCTGTGGCTGGATTTCTGGAGTGAATTCAGCCAGCTGGTGCGCATCGAGCGCATGGATCGCCCCGACCCGGCCCTGCTGGCGCCGAGCAACGCGGTTTTCCTGCGCGAGAACCTCAAGCTGCGCCTGATGAATGCGCGTCTGGCGCTGCTGTCCCGCGATGGCAACACCTTCCGCGAGGATGTGCGCATCTCGGCCCAGTGGCTCGAGCGCTATTTCGATGTGAAGAACGCTGCGGTTGGCGCGGCGAAGGACGATCTCGTCGAGCTGCAAAAGACGCCGGTCGGTGTTGATCTGCCGACCCTGCAGGCCAGTCAGACGGCGTTGCATGGTTTGCAGGCGGTGCATGAGCGCCGGGCCGATCTGGCTCAGCCCGCGGTGGTGGACAAGTCCGCCAAGCCGGCCAAGAAGAACTGAGGCCGGCCATGCGCGCTTTGCTGTGGTTGATCGGGCTCTTCGCCCTGGCTGCCGGTCTGGCGGTTGCCGGCCGTTACAACGAAGGTTACGCCCTGCTGGTGTGGCCGCCGTACCGTATCCAGATTTCCCTCAATCTGCTGATTCTGCTGGCGGTAGGCGGTTTTGGGGCGGTCTATGCCTTGTCGCGCCTGGTTTCGCGGACCCTGGCCTTGCCCCGCGCGGTGCAGCATTTCCGCCAGAGGAAGAGTCGCGAGCGGGCCTCGCAGGCCCTCTACGACGCGGCCCGCCTGCGCATCGAAGGACGCTTCGGCCAGGCCCTCAAGCAGGCCGCGGTGGCCTACGAGGCCAATGAGTCGCCGGGCCTCGCCGCGTTGCTGGCCGCCCGTTCGGCGCATTCCCTGCGGGATGACGAACGTTACCGGTTCTGGCTCGAGAAGGCCGCGGCCCACGATTCCGAGGCGCGTGTCGCACGTCTGATGACCGAGGCCGAGCTGGCTGTCGAGGGACGCCGTTTCGACGAGGCCGCCGAGCGCATCGCCGACCTGCAGGCC
>NZ_SDKK01000001.1:247069-371856 GCF_008107625.1 Zoogloea oleivorans | reverse complement strand
GAGCTGCCTGTCCGGCAGTGGCGCGGGGAAGCCGCTGACCCGTCTGATTCCCGCCTTTCTGAGCTGCCTGTCCGGCAGTGACGGTCAATCGTAATGATCAGGCGGCACCGGGAACTTTCTGAGCTGCCTGTCCGGCAGTGACGCCGCGCAGCAGGTCGAAGCTCTCGGGCGGGTATTTCTGAGCTGCCTGTCCGGCAGTGACGGGTTAGAAACGGCTAGGCGACCTGCGCGATGCTTTCTGAGCTGCCTGTCCGGCAGTGACGAGCCCATGGTGCCCATTGCGCCAGGTGGGGCATTTCTGAGCTGCCTGTCCGGCAGTGACGGGCACCCTTGCGCTTGTCGTACTCGCAGCGAATTTCTGAGCTGCCTGTCCGGCAGTGACGGGTACCGTCCCGCGCAAATTCGCCCCGGCGCTTTTCTGAGCTGCCTGTCCGGCAGTGACGGCGCGGGTGGAGGTGTTGTTTGCGCTGCGCACTTTCTGAGCTGCCTGTCCGGCAGTGACGGTACTTTTCTTCAATACCGGCGAGGGCACGCTTTTCTGAGCTGCCTGTCCGGCAGTGACGCCATTCTCGGCATGGGAAAGTGCCACCGGTGCTTTCTGAGCTGCCTGTCCGGCAGTGACGACGCCACAGCGGGCGCACGGCGGCCAGCTCGGTTTCTGAGCTGCCTGTCCGGCAGTGACGCACTCCCATCCACAACCACCCTCTTTTTGATTTTTCTGAGCTGCCTGTCCGGCAGTGACGTGCCCTCAACGACGTTGCTGCCAACACCCCCGTTTCTGAGCTGCCTGTCCGGCAGTGACGTCGTGGCGGGACGACAACAAGCGACCGTGGCTTTTCTGAGCTGCCTGTCCGGCAGTGACGTCGCAATGGTTTTGATGGGGTCGTACAGCCATTTCTGAGCTGCCTGTCCGGCAGTGACGGTTTCAGATCAGACCCACCCGAGCACCACGTTTTTCTGAGCTGCCTGTCCGGCAGTGACGTCGTCGAGGATCAGGCCAGCCCGGGCCGACAGTTTCTGAGCTGCCTGTCCGGCAGTGACGGTGGTGCCGTTGCGCAAGGCGCCGCCCGAGTCTTTCTGAGCTGCCTGTCCGGCAGTGACGGCTTTCTTGAACTTCTCCAACTCGTGGATGTATTTCTGAGCTGCCTGTCCGGCAGTGACGAAGCAACGGCGATCAGCTTGACTTGCGCCGGGTTTCTGAGCTGCCTGTCCGGCAGTGACGACGCCCGCATTGAAAAAGCAAGGAAGGGAGGTTTTCTGAGCTGCCTGTCCGGCAGTGACGGGCGCCAAGGAAGGCTTTGCTACGGTCCTGATTTTCTGAGCTGCCTGTCCGGCAGTGACGTCAAAGAGCATTGCAGCGCGGGTTTTCAGGTCTTTCTGAGCTGCCTGTCCGGCAGTGACGGTGCTGGCCACAGCAAAGGCTGCCTCTGCTTCTTTCTGAGCTGCCTGTCCGGCAGTGACGAACGGGTGCTGCACAAGCCAAGGGTGCCGAGACTTTCTGAGCTGCCTGTCCGGCAGTGACGTCAGTGCGCAGCAGGTCGGTGGTGAGTGTGACTTTCTGAGCTGCCTGTCCGGCAGTGACGCCGGTACCTGACCATGGCACTGGTGGCCCCCATTTTCTGAGCTGCCTGTCCGGCAGTGACGGTGTTGCTGCGTGCCGGCATGCGGGTGAAAGTTTTCTGAGCTGCCTGTCCGGCAGTGACGTTGACGACCTTGCCTGCGCCCATTGCGGCGTCTTTCTGAGCTGCCTGTCCGGCAGTGACGGAGGATGCTGTCAATCAGCTTGCTGCTGTTGGTTTCTGAGCTGCCTGTCCGGCAGTGACGTAGAGCCTACCAGTCTTGAGTTCCTGATTGTTAAAGAGAAAATCAACTTCTGAACGCTTTCACCCAAAAAATGCAGCCCCTGCCAAAGCCCCGAAAATCAAGGCCTTTGCAGGGGCGATCAAAAAAGGGTCAGAACCAGGGGATGGTTGTAGCCGGGCTAAGACCGTAGCTTCCAAAGGTGCCCGGCCGGGACTCGTCCTCGATAGGCAGATGCTCGACAAAGAGCCGGAACTGCTGTCCGGTACTCCGGCTGCTCAGCAAAAGGAAAGGCAGATCGAGCTGCTCGGCACGGCTATCCGGAATGGCCATCTGGGCTTCTTCGGGAGACACGCCCTTCCTGGCGATGAGGCGGCGGCGCTCCCGCTCCGGATTGCTGTGGGCCTGCACGCGCCGAACAATGCGGTGACGCGCCCCGGCCGGCACTGGAGCGGGGCCGTCGATGGCAACGTGATCACGCATGCCCGTCAGCCAGTTGGCCCCCATGAAGTCACGCAAGTCGGCAGCGCTGCCGTGCAGGCGCAGCCGATTCCCCAAGCCACGATGAGCATCCTTGACGTCCGGAAAACTCACCCCGATAGCGCCCTCCCCGTGCCCGACCAGGCCCCGGTGAAACTTGCTGAACAGGGCATTCATCAGCGTGGTGGCGGGGAATTCCGGATCGGGAAGAAGGCGGATTTCCAGGTAGTGATCCATGACTCAACCCGCCTCGCCGAAGACCCCGCCACGGATCAGGGTGGCGATGACGAAGTGCTGTTGTTCTGTGGCCGGGACCTTGTCCTTGATGATCCAGTTGTCGAGCAGGGAGTAAAAATCGTCGCTCTTGCGGGGCTGCCGATAGGCCTTGCCGCGGGTGGTCACGGAGCCGTAGGGCTCCACGGCAATGGGGCCCAACTCGTCCACTTCCGGGTACCAGGTGTCGATGGTGCGGATGGCGTTGCCGACCTTTTGGGAATGGAGCCCTGCGGTCCCATCCACAGCATAAAGCGTCTTGCTCTTGTCGCTGCGCCCCTTGTCGAGGATGAGCTCCTGGGAGGGAAAGACCTCCTGCCCCGCACCGACACGCACATAGGCGGTAACCTGCAGGAGCACGTGACCTTGCCCAGCCAGTCCGTCAGCGATCAACTTCGCCAGCTCATCGAGTGCAGCGGAGCCCTGCTGGGGCGCTGCAAAATCTCGCAGGGAGAAGGACAGTGCCTCAAAGCTCCAGGTATTGCGGGCCTGCCCGCCAACCAGATGGGCAACCTGGACTTCCACCGTTTCGGCACCGACGCGGTTGCGCCACAGAAAGCGACCGTTAGCGAGGTTGGAGGCATAGCGGCGGGCCAGTTCACCAAAGCCGTTGGTATCCACGTAGCCGCCCACCGTGTCCATGAGCTTCTTTTGATAGTCGGCGTCGTTGCAGGCGGAGGGTTGCCCGGTGCCCGAGAGAACACGCAAGGTGAAAACGACTTTCAGGGTGTCGGCCTGGCTGGGCAACGCGGCCACATCGACTTTTTGCAGATTGGGGTTCTCAATCGCAGCATCGAGTTTGGCAGGGTCTTGGTCCTTGGTTTTGAGGCGATTGGAGATGGTGCCGCGTACCGATTTGACCTTGATCTCCACCGGCGGCCAGGCGGAGCTGTCATTCCGTCCGTCCCAGGTACCGGCAAAGAAGAGGGCATCGGAGGGGTCGAGCTTGCGTTCGAAGGCGAGGACGGAGGCTGTCTTGAGCGTCATGATCTATTTCCTTTCAGGATGGAATTCAGGAATGTTGGGCCGTGGCGGCAAAGTCGTTCCGGCAGCGGTATACGCCGCCATCGATATCGCTATGGCCATACCAAAGCAGCTCGCGGAGGCTGCCGAGCCGATGCGGACTGATCCACTGGCCGATGGAATAAAGACTTTCAACAAAGCGAAAATCGGTGCGTGAATCACGGGCGTTCTTCACGCTGCCGGCGGGGTGGACGCCGGAGAGCGCGCCATAGCCCACGGGGATGGGCACGATCCAGCCTTCCCTGGGTTCGGGCTTCCACTCGACGTTTTTTCGCTCGGTGTCGGGCGGCGCGCCAGGCTCCGGCCTCCAGTTGATGCGGGACAGGTCTAGCAGTGCGTCAAGCGCAGTAGCCGTCGGCGCAGTGGTCTGCAAGCTATTCACGCGCTGGGCAAGCAAGTCGTCGCGGCAGACCAGCGCGAAGCCGGGCAACCAACGGCGGCGCAGGCGCCGGAACTGCTTGCGCACCTCGGCGGGGTCTTCTGCCAGGCGGATCAACTCCGCCCCCTGACGAACATCGGCGCTACGCGTCGGCACAATGCTGCCGCCTGCAACCCGCATGCCAGCCAGCGTTTCGGCGACCGTATCGGCAAGGGCCTGGCGCGCCTCGGCCTCCTCCAGAATCGTTTCGCTGGTCACCCCGAACACCAGGGTGATGTCCAGGTGGATGCGTCCTTCCTCCACGATGGCGGCGGTGCTGCCATCCTTGTCCACCGGATTGCGGGTGAGGCGGAATGCCTTGGTGTAGCCACCCTCGGTCACCTGCTCGTCAAAGTCGTGGCAGATCACGCCCACGCTGTCGAACGCCATGCCAATGCTGTTCGCGCAGAGCTTGCGCTCGAGTGCCCACATCAGCCCGAGAAAGGCCGTCATGGACGGAAAGCCGTGGGTCAGCGGACTGGAAATGGCGTTGGCGTTCTGGATGCGCAGACGGGGCAGCACCAGCAGGCCCTGGCTCTCGGGAAAGGTCGTGCTCATACGCCCTCCCTTGTCGGAATGTAGCGAGGTGCGTCGAGTTGCCCGCGCAGTTCGTGCAGGCGCTGGGCCCAGTCCTGCTGCAGGAGCAGTTCGGTCTGCCATTGACGCGCTTCGACGTCGCCGAGCGGCAGATCCGGGCCCATCTGCTTGTTGAGCCAGTTTCCAAAACGGCTCCCGACCTCGGCGGGCCAGTCCATCCGGTGCCACTTACCGCAGAAAACGGCGTCGTCCTCCGCATCCGCCAGCACCCGGCCGGGGTCGAGCCACAGCCGTTCGGCCTCGGGAAGACGGCAGCGGGAGTCATGGGTCCATCCCGCAGGCAGCATGACCTGGAAACGCTGGGCGAAATCGACCAGACCATCGATCAGGCTGTCGATCAAGTCCTCGCGCCGGTCACGGGTTTCCATCGTGGGAGGCGGGTTCGAGAGCAGAAAATCGCGCAATTCGCGCACCAAGGCCCAGACCCCCTCGCTGTGCCCGAAGCGGGAGAGCACCGAGTCGACGTACCAAGGCGTCTGGACCTCACGGCTTTTCCAGCGGGGTGGGAGGGAAGCCAGCAGGTAGTTGCTGCCGCCCCGCTCGCTGTTGAGCTGACTGATGTTCTGCGGCTTGGTGCCTCCGAACTTCTGGACGGCCAGATTGGGATACTCGCGGCTCACACCGTCGTGATCACGGCGCTCCCACTTGGCTTTTTGTGCCGCTTTCGCGGGCTCGCTGAAGCGGTCTTCGTTGATCGTACGAAACACGGTGTGGGCAAACGAACTGGCATACAGGGGCGCCAGGAGATGGAAATCTCCGTTGTTTGCCGGATCCTCACCAATCAGCCAATAGAGCTGCTTGGCCAAACCGTGGGAAGCCGGGATCTCGCTGGCTGGCTGGGTCACACTCCGGAATGCCTCCACCCACGCCTGCGCCTTTTCCGAATCGTCGGAGAGCGCGGCAAGGAGATCCGCATCGTCCTGCTGCATCCATTCCAGCAGGGGCCGCTCTTCCACGATCACCTTAAGGAACTTGTAGACATCCAGAGCCGCGGCATTGCCCACCACATCGCCGGCAAAATCCGCACCCAGCACATGGCTGCCCACCTCGAGACGGTTCGGCAGAGATGCCGGCGGACAATACAGATTGGTTCCCCGTGCTTCAGGGTGAATGGGTTTGAGGGAGTGGGTGACGGTCTGGATTTGCGCAACGCGCCTCGCAGCATCCGCCAACCAGGCTGCGGGGGCGTACTGCATCAGCAACTCGCTGCGTTTCGGGTCGTCGGCCGCGAGTTTGTCGAGCTTGCTCGCCAGGCGCTCCTGGAGAAAATGCTCAATGGCCGCGCGAAAGGCGCCGCGGCGATCTTCAGAGGTCTGACTCATGGAGAGCCTCCTCCCCCACCGGCCCAACTGGGCACCGGTACCCGTTTGCGAGAAGTGCGTTGCATTTCAATCCTCCCATTGATCAAGTGTGTTTGTGCAAACCTGTGTTTGCTTCTGCTGCGTGATCCAACGATGAAACCTTCCCGTGCCCTCCATCTGAACAGCCGGGCCGTCCTTGAGGCGGCGCTGCGTTTCCACGTCAGCAATCCCAGAGTATTCGGCTCGGTATTGCGGGGGACGGACGAGGACAACAGTGATCTTGATCTGCTGGTCGACCCGTCGTCGGAAACCACCCTCTTCGATCTGGGGGGCCTGCAGGTCGAGCTGGAAGCCTTGCTGGGCGTGCCGGTGGATGTGCTGACACCGGCTGATCTGCCGGCCCGATTCCGGGCGCAGGTTCTGGCCGAAGCGAGGCCGGTGTGACGATTGATCGCCTGCCAGTACAGTTGGTGCAACGGCATGAAATTGCCGCCCAAGAACGGCCAGCCCGTCACTGAGCCAAAATCTCCATTGCGTCTCATCATCTTTCCCGGGTAAAACCCAAGGCCGGATGAAAGCGCCATCCCTGTTCGCTGTCGGGCAGGGTGACCGTGCCGTAGCGTTGGGCACAAGCCAGCAGCGACATATCCAGGGATTCGGCCAAGGCGCTCAGCGCCTCCAGGTAATCCGTTTCTCCCCACGGCTCGATACGCGCCCCTTGCACCTGAATGTCTGGAATCCGATGGTTCTGACTGTTCTCGATCTGCACATAGAGCGACTCCCATTTCTTCTTGCCCGGATCGATCCGGTGGAGGGCGTAGTCGTCCTCGTCTTCCGTGGGCAGCAGAGCCACATCGACCCTCGCCATGCTGTCGTCCCGAAAGCGCTGTTGCTGGGGTAGAACTGCGGTTAGCCAGACTTGGTGCGTGCTCCAGTGGCTGGCCGCATTCAGCGCGGTTTTGGGCTTCTGGCCAGAACGCAGCTGACGGGCGGTGAGCGGGACAGACGGTGCAGCCTGGGGAAGCATCTGCTGGCGCATGCGGGCGTGCTCCAGGTCCACCAGCCGAAGCGTCGGCTGCAGTTGCTCGTCTGGCCTTGGGAGAATGCGGGGCCGGGCATCGATGACCCGGATCTCTTCGGTATCGAGAAGGTCAGCGAGCCGATGGGTACGGAGCCGGAAGGGCTCTTCGTCCTGCTCGAAGCCGGGCCGGCAGAAAGCAGCCTTGCCCGGGCTTTCGAGGTGCCGCAGATTGGTGTCGAACACCTGCAGATTGGCCGTTTCGACGGCACCAGGACGATGCCGCCGGATGCGCCCGGCGAGCTGAATCAGGGAGCGCACCGACGAGGGCTCGACGATGGCCCAGTCGTAGTCGTGATCGCGCCCGACCTCGGTGACCGGCGAGCCGAGCACGACGAACAGTTGATCGGATTCCGGGCTCCGGTCCAGGCGCTCGCGGATATCTGGCAGTTCAAACACTGCATCGGGCTTGCGCCGGTTCAGACTGGCATCCAGCCGGGTTTCGATGGCAGAGCGGATGAGCAGCGGATACTGAGAGTGATAGGCGCACAGGTGAAGGTGGAATCCTTCGGGCATGCCTTCGGCGTAGAGCGCGAGCGCCACGTCGAACAGGGGATCGATATTGGCCATCCGCACCAGGCCAAAACTGACCCGCTTGCCAGTCTTGGCGTCCACGCTGTGGTGGCGTCCGTGGAGGCCCAGCGCCGCTTCGCGGACTGCATGGGCAAACCCGGAGCGGAAGTCCCCGCCGGCCGGCAGGGGAATAAGTTCGCCGAGACGCCTGACGGGCTCCTTGGCCAGACATGCATGCCGCTTGAGCACGAAGCTCCGGTGCGCCCCAAGAAAGCCTGCGCTGGCGGCACAGTCCTGCTGCACCTGGTCGAACTCGTCGAACCACGCACAACAGACGGACGGCGCTTCACCGGGATGCTCTCCCCGGTTGCGCTGATACCACGCACGGCCGTCCAGATAGGCGAGGAACAGGCCCTCCACCAGAGCAGGCGGTAAAGTAGCGGAGGAAAGCAGCACGCGACTGCCGAGTAAGCCGGCCCAATGCACCAGCCGGGTCAAGGCAGGTAGATCGTCAATATCGAAGTCGTCCGGTTCGTCCAGAACGAGGTCGCCACTCAGCAAACGCAACATCGGTGCGATCTGCCGGCCGCCGCGCTGGCTCTCGGTCGCCGGGGTCAGGTGGTCGACAGTGCACACCAGCAGCGGCGCGGCCAGCAGGGAACGAACCTGGGGATCGCTGGACAGGCGCTGGAGAAGCGGATGCTCGGCGTTGCCCTCGAACAGGACATGTCCGTCTTCCGGGAGCAGGCTCTGGGACGACGCCGAGCCACTTTGCTCGGCCTGACGTTCGTGGAACTCGAATAATTCACGGCTGGCCGCTCCGCCCACCTTGATGGCCAACTCGTCTTCCGACAGGCCGAGCAAGTCGCGAAAGGCGCGGCCGGTTTGCAAGGTAAGGGTACGAAGCCCGAGGGCAAAGGCACAGCGCATGCCTTTGAGCGGGTCGGCCAGCGCATTCATGATGCGGGCATTGGCCAACGTCTTGCCGCAGCCGGTGGAGGCCATGTTCACGATGAAGGCCCCCTGCCGGGCCGCCCGCTCGCGCATCGCGGCAGCGGTATCCGTGGCCCGGTCCTGCCAGCGGAAACGGGCATCCTGGCTACGTTTGCGCAGCCCCTTGTGACGAGCCAGACGCGGCAAATGGAGCTCAAAACCGGGGAGTGCATGGTTGATGACCCCGGCGTGCTTCGTCACCCCCAACAAGTGTTCATCCAGGGTCTGATTGCGGGCGCCAGTATCCCGACGTGTATTGGCGAAGAGCGGATAACCCTTCTCCCCCTGCTCCCGCTCGCTTTTGTCGGTGAGGCTGGAGTAATGATGGTCGGCGAGCATCAGGCTGAGCCGGGACAGGTGCATGACGAAAGGGTCGGCACACCAATCCAGAGCAGGTGCAGCACGCTGTTGTTCGAGCAAACGCCTGGCGATTCTGGCTGCCCGCTTGCGCCACGCCGATACGGTCACCGGCAGGCCATGGGGAAATTGCCAGTAGGCTTCGACGGCGGCGCGATCTGGCGTGCCGGCAAGCTCGTTCCAGTCGGCGTCCACCCTCTCCAGGAGGTTCGTCAGCTGTTCGCTGCGAAAGTCGGGCACTTTCACCCCTAGCCAGCGATGGCCACCCTTGCCGTCCTCAACCGGCATCACTGGCAAACGGTGATGGGTGAGAACCAGCCAGGCCACGGCCCGGGCCAGCGGCGGCAGAATGGCGAAGGGCTTGCTGCTGCGGGCAGCCGGGTCCAGCCCGTCACGCAGAAGACGGCCGGCGGCCAGCCAGCAGGCATCGTCGAATGCAGTTGGCTCGATCAGGCGCTGCAGCCACGCGTCATCGGTCGAGTCGCCGACAAAGGCCTGGAAGATGCGCAGGGAAATCCACTCATGCCGATACAGATTCCGCGTGAATGGCGCACCCGGCAGAAGCCGCTCCTGAAAGGCTCGGCAGGCCTTGCCGAGGTCGTGCAGCATGGCCGCCAGGGACGTGAGCAGGTGAATGCGCTGGAGGCCATGCCAGTCGTTCTCACTTTCACGGCGCAGGATATTGCGTCTCGTCGTGTTGGTCGGCACCGCCCCCTGGGAGTTGAACTGGCTGGCATCCCCCACCACCCACAGCAACTCGCTGTGATCCTTGCCGCGTATCCAGTGACAGGCCACTGCGGTGTTCTTACGGGCCGTCTTGCGCAACAGGCGACGAAGCGTATCGAGTCCCTGCTGGGTGATCGCCGTCTGCCAGGTCCGCTCGCCGCGCCGCTCGGCAAACTGGTCGATGATG
Source organism: Zoogloea oleivorans (assembly GCF_008107625.1). GTDB lineage: Bacteria > Pseudomonadota > Gammaproteobacteria > Burkholderiales > Rhodocyclaceae > Zoogloea > Zoogloea oleivorans. The sequence goes on along the minus strand of NZ_SDKK01000001.1, from coordinate 362,110 downwards.
CGGCGGGTTTCGGTCAGCGCGTTCTTGGTGCACTGGGAGATCAGCAGGATGTTCATGGCGCCGGCCTGCCCAGGTCGAGGGCGATGGCCTTTACCGTGTCGATCATGAAATCGAGCGCTTCGGCCTGCACGAGGCTTTCGATGCAGGCCTCCCGGAAGCCCTGTTCATCGTCGCCGCGCATGGCCGAAACAAAGGCTTGGGGCAGGATCAGGGCGTCCTTCACAAGATCCGCGATGTCGAACACCAGACCGCCGCGGCGGGTCTTGCCGTGCAGTACCGCCAAGCCATGAGGCAGGCCCAGAACCCAGGATGCAGTAGCGCCGAGCCCGTAAGCCAGGTAGTTGCCGTGGTCGAGAAAGCGGTTGGCCGGATCGGCTCCACTGCCGTTCTTGGCGCGCACAAATTCGCCGTAGTCGGTGGCATCGCAGGCGAGCTTGAAGAGCTTTTTGGTGAGGCGGGCTTCTTCGGTCAGCAAGGCGGTGTTGTCCGGCGCCAGGTCGACCTGGCGCCGGGAGGCTTCCAGGGCCGATTTCAGCCTGTCGGCGGGGAGCTCAAAGCCGCCGTCAACCAGCTTGCGGTTGCCGATCCAGTGATCGGCGATACGCGTCAGCCGGGCGCGCTGAATGGCCTTTGCCGCCTCCAGGCGCAGGCCATCGTCGAACCAGAAGCGAACCCAGTGCTGCAGGTATTCGGTCGGGCGGTATTCGCTTTGCGGCGAAAACCACGCCACCTCGATATCCATCTCGTTGGCGCTATACAGAGGCGTGCCACCGCCACCCGAGAACCCGACCATCACACCAGCCTTGGCCAGCTCCCGCATCGCCGCCTGGGTGATCGAGGTGCCGGTTCCCAGCAAAAGCACGGTGGTGTTGGCGATGGGAATGTTCCAGTAGAGGGACTGACTGCCCTCATCGGTCACGTATTCGACCCGGCCGCCATTGACCAGCACGCGGCAGTGCCGGATGTAGTAAAGGTTAGCCCGCTTGGAATGGAGAATCGTCTTGAGGTCGGACGGTGCGAATTGATCCACGGCAGGCCCCCGAAAATACCGAAAGCATGGCACGCGCCAAACAAAATGACAGCGAAGTGCGTCACTTTTGCGTATTCCGCTGTCTGGCGGAAACTTATCGATCGACCTGTCGAGCGGTGCCGGGACAGGGCTGCATCGACGTTACCGCAGCGGCCTCGGCCCGGTTGGCAACGGCGAGTTTGCGCAGGGCCTGCTGGACGTGGTTTTTGACGGTCAGGGGGCTCAGCCCCAGTTCCTGCGCGATCGCGCTGTTGGTCTTGCCGCTGCGAATCCCGGCCAGCACCTGGCTCTGACGCGGCGACAGGTGAGTGCCTGGCATGTCCACCTCGCCCCTGTCGTGCAGACCGACAAAGGCGAGATACAGGTGCGGCAGCAGCAGATCCGTCAAGTAGTGCTCGCGGGGTGTCACTGCACTCGGCATCCCCATGAAAATGAAGAAACAGACGGGCAGGCGCGAGGCGAAATCGGCGCCATGAAACAGGACGTTCCCGCTGCCTGTTTCTGCGATCAGTTTGGCCAGCACAGGCAGACCTTCGAGATCGGGCCCGGCGCACGGCCGCCTGCCGTGACGCAACCAGTGAGACAGCAGCACCGCCCGCAGTCGGCCAGCCTCCGTGCGCAGGTGTGCTTCGGCATGGGGCGCCAGAATGCCGCGTGAAAACAGTTCGACACCCTGCGCCTCCGGCACCTCACCCCACAGGCACACCAGGGTTTCGTGGGGCAGAAAACTTTGCAGCGCGCCCTGGGCCCACAGGTAGAACTCGCTGCGGCTACGTATGCGGATGGCCCCGTCCAGGGTGACGGCCAGTCGCTCCAGCGCATATTGGTCAAAGGCTATGGCCTGCAGGGCGCTCATCGGGGCAAACGCCCAAGCTGCGCAGCAGCGCCATCGTCCGGCCGGAACAGCCAGTCGGCGTGCCGCGCCTCACCGGGCACGGCCGCCCCGCTATCGACCCAGCCCGGCAAGGCGCTGCGCCGCAGGGCCACCCGGGCAGAGCGGCTGCGGATGCCAACGATGCGTCCCCCCTGCCGCTCGACCAGCCAGTCGGCCTGGCCGCTCATCGGATCCCGGTAAAGCTTGCGGAGATGGCGACGCACGAAGGGAAAGCGCGGATCGAGGAGCAGGTCTTCCAGTTCCTGCGGGCCGTCCCGGGTGGCTGCAGGGCCAGCCGCACGGTAACTGGCAATGGCCCGGGCGAACTCGCCGCCGATGAAGATCAGCTCGACCTCGCGCTCACGCTGGGCGGCGGTGGCCCACAAGCTGCCAAAGCGCGCCAGGCCGAGCCCAAGGGCCGCCACCGCGAACAGCATCAGGAGATAAGTGGCGCCAAGCTGGCGCCGGTGCGCGCTCATAGGGCGCTGAAAGGACGACCATCGCGGGCCGTGCCGGGGGCGCTGCTATGCAAATCCCACACCCCGCCGCTCTTCCCGTCCGGTGGCGGCACCAGCGTCCAGCCGTCCCGGCGGTCGGTGAGCGGGTCGAGCGGCACGGCGCGGAGGTAACGTGCGCTGACCAGTTCGTCGAGCTCCCGGGGGTAGCGGCCGGTATCCGCGCTGAACTTGTCGATGGCGTCGCGGGTAACCGCCAGGGTTTCAGTCAGCGCCGCCTCCCGCGCCCGCTCCAGGTGGCCGAAATAACGCGGCGCGGCAATCGACAGCAATAGCGCCACAATGGCCATCACCACCAGCAGTTCGACCAGTGTGAAGCCCCGACGACGACGCAGGCGATGCACCCTCATCACCATTCCCGGTAGGGCACGCCGTTGAGCCCGGTGCCCGACGCGCGGGAATACACATCAAAAACGTCCGCCCCTTCGGCGGGTGCATCCGCGGTGCTGGTGTAGCTGCGCAGCCCCCAGGTTTCGCTGGCCTCCAGCGCCGCATCGGTATTGAACGGGTCGCGCGGAATACGCCGCAGCAGGTAGATGTGCGCCCCGCCCGGCGACTTCGCATCGGGCACGCCCTGCACCAGATCCGCCAGTTTCGGTGGATAGCCACTGGCATCCGACGCCCGGGCAATGCGCCCCTCGTCGGCATAATGCTTGTAGGTATCGATGCCCTCGCGAATCTGGCGCAAGGCCATGCGCAGCTCGCTCTCCCTGGCCCGCTGGGCGGAAAGCTGCACGACCGACACGGCGATAGCGGCCAGCACCGCCACCACCGCCACGACGACGACCATCTCGATGAGCGTGAAGCCGCGGGATTTCATTCTTCAGGGTGCAATCTGCACGGATGCCGGAGCCGGCGTCGGCAGGCTCTGCACCTGCCCGCCGATCCGCGCCTGGGCCGACAACACGCTGAAACTCGTCGCCCCCGCAGCACCGGGCCGCGGCCGGAAGCGGGCCGTGATGCTGCCGGAAGCCCCCGCCGGCAGCGCCAGCGCGAGCGCATCGCCGCCCTCCCCCGGCTGGTCGAGGGGTTCGACGACGGCGGTATCGTAGGCCAGCAGCAGCGGCCCGCCCTCACCGGTGGCACCGGTCACATGAATGCTGACCGCGAAGGCTTCGCCCGGCAGCACCCGGGCCGGCACATCGAGGCTGAGTTCCGGCAGCGCCCCGTCACTCGCCACCGGGGCGACGGCGACGGGCAGCGGCGCCGTTGCCGTCACCCCACCGCCCACCCGCACGCTGGCCGGCAACGGGCCGAGCAGCAAGGGCGCCGCCCCCACCGAGGCCTCGGTGCCGGCCGACTGGGTGGCGCTGGCCAGCCCCGGCTGGATCACGTTGCGCACCACCCGCGGGGTGATCAGCAGGACGATCTCGGTCTTGTTCTCCACGTCGCGCTGGCTACTGAACAATCGCCCCAGCCCCGGCAACTCGCCAAAGCCCGGCAGGCGGTTGGCCGAGCTGCGCTCCTCGTCGCTGATCAGCCCGGCCAGCACCTGGGTCTCGCCGTCCTTCAGGCGCAGGGACGTCACCGCGCTGCGCGTCCCCACCTGGTAGGCCAGGGAATTCGCCGGCCCGAGCACTTCCTTGACGATGCTGCTGACTTCCAGATTCACCTTGATCGCGACCTCGTCATCCAGATGCACCGACGGCTCCACTTCCAGCTTGAGGCCCACGTCGAGGTAATTGACCGACGCCGACACCCCCACGTTGGCGGTCGAGGTGGTGGTGAAGATGGGCAGCTTCTCGCCGATGTGGATGCGCGCCTTGTCGCGGTTTTTTACGCGGATGCGCGGGTTGGCGAGGATGTTGGAGGTGCCGTCCTGGTCCTTCAGGTTGAGCAGCAAACCCGGGTTGGCGACGAAGGGCACCACGCTGCCCGTCTCGCGCAGGTTGATGTTGCCGGCCAGCAACTGGCCGCCCAGGTTCTGGGTCACCGTGGTGCCGGTGGTGGTGGATACTGCACTGGTCGTGGCCGGCTGCAGAATGCCGTAGCCGATCTGGTCGGGGAAACGCAGGCCCAGTTCGAGCAGCTTGTTGCGGCTGATCTCCATCACCTCCACCTCCAGCATCACCTCCGGCTCGGCCAGATCGAGGTTGGCGATGAGGCGTTCGGCCAGGCGCACGGCGTCGGGCGTGTCCTTCATGACCAGCAGGTTGAGCTTCTCCTCCACAAATACGTCCTTCGTCTTCACCATCTGCTTGATCATCGCCATCGCCTGTTTGGGATCGGCATTGGCCAGGTAGAAGCTGCGCGTCACCAGTTCCTGGTAGTCCTTCTGCTTCGCCGGCGTGTTGGGATAGATGAGGATCGAGTTCTCGTTGAGGAGCTTGCGCTCAAGCTGCTGGGTGACCATCAGGAGTTTGAGCACGTCGTCGATGCTGCTTTTCCTCACGAAAATCGACACCTTGGTGTCGGGGCGCACCTCCTTGTCGAGCACAAAGTTGAGGCCCGATTCGCGGGCCAGCACTTCCAGCACGCCGCGCAACGGTGCATCGCGAAACTCCAGCGTCACCGGTTTGGCCAGCGGCCCCTTCAGTGCCGCCGGTTGCGGATCCCGCGCCGCATGGCGCTCGTCGAGGCGCCGCATCACACTGCGCGCCCCCGCATGGCCCGACTCACCGGCCAGCACGCCGCGCGCCGCCGTTTCCGCACCGACCAAATCCCCCTTGCTCAGCAGCCTCTCCGCCTCAAGCGCCAGCAGGTTGCGGCGCTTCTGAGCCGCGATGGCCTCCAGCCCGGCACTCACCCGCGGATGGCGCGGATCGTAGCGCCGGGCAATGGCAAGGGCCGCCTCGGCCTCGTCGAAGCGGCCGGCGGCGCGGGCCTGGTCGGCAATCGCCACCTGGCGCACGGTGAGCATGTCACGCTGACGCATGAAGTAGCTGCGCAGCTCCAGGTTGCGCGGGTCGGCGGCGACTTTCTCCTGCAACTCGAGCAGCGCCACTTCGGGGCTGCGGGTGGCGAAGGTCTGGCGGCTTTCTTCCAGGGCCTTGTTGCCGGCACAGCCAGCCAGGGCGGCGATCAGGGCAAGGGCCGCAAGGCTGCGCAGCCATCGCGAAAAAGATCTGTCAGTCATGGCGTGGCCCCGGTCATCAGGCTTTGGCTTTCATTGAGGGGCAAGTAGAGGAAGTCGATGCGGCTGCGGCTGAGGGCAGTCACCCGATAGCGCCCGTCCAGCACATCGCCGGCGCGCACGGCGCGGAGCTGTTCGCCGCTGGCCAGCAAGGCCGCCGGCGCACCGCCGTCGTCCAGCATGCCGCTGTAGCGAAAGGGCAAGGGTGGTGTGACAGGCGCCAGGGCCGCAGCCGGTGGTGCCGGCGGCGGCAAAAAGCTGCGCATCGGGAAGAGATCCGGCGCGTCCTCCCGCGGATCAGGCGGCGCGCGAACGACCCGCGTCAGGCCAGCCACGTCGAGCCGCACGGGCGCATCCCGCCGGATGGTTTTGCGGGCGACACGCCGCGGTGCCTGTTCGTCACCATCGTCGAGCCCAGCCGCCCACCAGGCCGCGCCCAGCGACAGCAACAGGGCACCGACCAGCACGTACGGATGCTTCATGCCGGCCGCCGCAGAAAGATCACGAAACGCACCCGCGCCTCCACGTCCGGCGATCCGATGTCGGCGCGCTTGAAGGACAGGCCGTCGAGGGCCACTTCCGGCATGGCCGCCAGCACATCCGTCAACCAGTTCCGGATTTCCGGATAGGCGCCGCGAACCGGCAGCTCAAGGCTCACCTGTTCGAGCGGCGTACCGCTGATGGCCGCTGCCCGGTAGTCCGCCTTGTCCGTCGCCACGCTGCGCGCCAGGGCATGACCGTGGAGGCGCAACAGCAGATCGGGCAGGCCATCGGCAGAAGGGAATCCAGCATGAAAAGCCTCCAGCCGCTCGCGCTCCGAAAGCACCGGGGCGGCACGTTTGCGCAGACTCTTGCCGAGGCTGCGGCTCTGTCCGCGGAGGCTTTCGGCCTCGTCTTCCAGCGCACGGTTGCCGGTCATGTCGAAGGTCACCGCAAAAGCGGCCAATGCGACACCAACCACGCCCGCCCAGCCGGCGGCGCGAAAAGTGCGCAGGCCCGACGCCCGCAGGCGGACGAGCCACTTCATGGCGACGCCCCCCAGCGGGCCTGCACGTTGAAGGCAACCACCGGCATCGCCCCCTCGTTGCGCAAGGCATAGCCCGACAGACGCACGTCACTCAACACACCGCCGGCCTCCAGGCGCTTCACGAAAGCAAACACCTCGGGCAGATTGCGGGCCTCGCCGGCCAGCTTGAGCAGTTCTTTCGCACCGTCCTGTTCGACATCCAGCAGCGCCACGCCCGGATCGGCGGCGGCATTGCCGATGGTGGCCAGCAGCACCGGCCAGTCCCGGTTGAGCGCCCGTGCCACGGCCAGCGCCGGCTTGAGCTCCGCCTCCTTGAGCGGCATCCGCGGACGGACCTGGGCGACACGGCCTCCCTCCACGTGGCGGCGGGCTCGGGCCAGCCCATGCGCCTCCTCGGCAACGCGGGTTTCGAGCACATCGTATTCATGCAGCACGCCCGCCGAGGCGATCATGCCGAAGGCCAGCAGCAGCCAGCCGAGGGCACTCGGACAGCGCAGGCCAGCGGCAAAATCCAGGTCGGGAGGCGCCGGCGCACGACGCGGGCTCATCGTGCCTCCTCCACGCGGGCGCAGGTCCACCCAGGGGGCAGAAGATCTGGCGCCGGCAGCCCTCCGGCAAGGTAGAGGGTGCCGCCTGACAGCCCCTCCTCCGGCGGCAAGCTCGCCAGCAGGGCCGCCAGACAAAGGGCAGCGGCGCCGGCATCGGCCTGCCCGACGGGCTGACTGCGCAGGGCCCGCCACTGACCGGCATGCCACACGCCGAGGGTTATCCGCCCGGCCTCCAGGCGTGCCAGGGCGCCATCACCCCTGAAGCGGCGGCAATGGCGCCGGTAGTCGGCCACGAAGGCCGGTTCAATCGATGCGATGCGCAGGCGACGCGCAGCAGCCCACGCGTTCAACGCCATCAACAGCGCGCCGGGCACTGCAGCGGCCAGGCAAACCCCGCCGAGTGCATCCCGGTCAGCCAGCGTGACCCACGGGCCGGCGCCAAAGACGGTCTCAAAACGATGCGCAACAAAGGCCGCCCTCTCGGCCCGCTGAATGCCCTCCGGCCAGACCAGGCGCAGGTAGCGGGCATGCCGGTCGGCCACGGTGACGTGCACACGGGCGAAACGTGGCAGCGCCGCCACGGCCGCCAGGCTCTCCGCCCAGCCGCCAGCCACGCTCACCGGCGCGGCCCCGCCGCGACGCAGTTGCAGGGCGTCGGGCGCGATGTGCAGGGTAATCCGCTCAGGCCACAAAAGTGACACGGTTCAGCTCCTGCAAGGTGGTGAGGCCATCGCGGACCAAAGCCAGGCCAGCATCCCGCAGGCTCACGAAGCCGTGCCGGCGGGCGGCGTCCTTCAGCTGGCGCAGCGGCGCACGGCCGATGATCAGGTCGCGCAGTTCATCGTCGAGCAGCAGCACCTCGGCAATCGCCTTGCGTCCCCGGTAGCCGGTGCCACGACATTGGCCGCAGCCGCTGCCGGCCCGAAAGACGTAGCCGGTCGCCGCCCCCGGCGCAGCCAGACCGGACTCGTGCAACAGGGCTGCGTCCGGGGTAACGTCGATGGCACAGGCCGCGCAGTTCACGCGAATCAGGCGCTGGGCCACCACACCGTTGAGGGCCGCCACCAGGTTGTAGGGGTCAATGCCCATGTGCATGAAGCGGCCGATCACGTCGAAGGCATTGTTGGCGTGCACGGTGGTAAACACGAGGTGGCCGGTGAGCGCGGCCTGGATGGCAATTTCGGCGGTTTCCGGGTCGCGGATCTCGCCGACCATGATCTTGTCCGGGTCGTGGCGCAGGATGGAACGCAGGCCGCGCGCAAAGCCGAGACCCTTCTTCTCGTTCACCGGAATCTGCAATACGCCGGGCAGCTGGTACTCGACCGGGTCTTCGATGGTGACGATCTTGTCCTGCCCGGTATTGGTTTCGGACAGCACCGCGTACAGGCTGGTGGTCTTGCCCGATCCAGTTGGGCCGGTGACCAGCAACATGCCGTAGGGCTCGCCGGCCATGCGCCGCAGTTGCGTGCGGGTGGCCGTATCGAAGCCGAGGGTTTCCAGCGACAGACCGGCCAGCTCGCGGGTCAGGTGTTCCTTGTCGAGGATGCGCAGCACCGCGTCCTCGCCGTGGATGCTCGGCATGATCGACACCCGGAAGTCGATGGCCCGCCCGCCGGCCTGCACCTTGAAACGCCCGTCCTGGGGCACCCGGCGTTCGGCGATGTCGAGTTCGGCCATCACCTTGAGGCGCGAGATCGCCTGCTCGGCCATCTCGCAGCCCTGCACGCCGCCAGCCCGCGCCAGCACGCCGTCCACCCGGTACTTGATGACCAGCCCGCCGGGTACGCACTCCAGGTGAATGTCGCTGGCGCCCTGCTGGATGGCGTCATAGAGAGTCGAGTTGACCAGCTTGACCACCGGGCTGGCGTCACCGGCGATGCGCCGCAGGGACAGATCCTCGCCCTCATCGCCGCGGGCGACGCCGTCGCGAGCGGTAAGCACGTCCGACACCACCCGGCGTGATTCATCATGACGCGCCAGGCAGGCCGCCAGATCGTCACGGCTGGCCAGGCGCAGCATGAAGGCTTCACCCAGCGTGGCACCAAGGCCGTCGAGCAGATCCGCATCGAAGGGATCGGCCAGGGCGACCAGCAAGCGGCCATCGGCGGCGCGGCCGGCAAACACTTCGCGGCGCAGCGCCATGTCGAAGGGAATCGCCTGGAAGTCCGGTGCCAGGGCGAAGAGTTCGGGGTGGGCGATGGGCGTCACTGGATGCTCTCCGCCACCTGGAAGATCGGCAGGTAGAGCATGACGAGGATCACCCCCACCGCCACGGCAATCACCAGCATCAGCAAGGGCCCGACCAGGCGGGTCAGCACGTCGAGCCAGCGGGCGCTCTCTTCTTCGTGGAACTCGGCGGCGCGTTCGAGCATTTCACCAAGGTTGCCAGCCCGCTCGCCCACCGCCAGCATGCGCAGGGCCACCGGCGTGGCGAGTCCGTGAGCCTGAAGGGTGGCCGCAAAACCCTGCCCTTCGCGCACTCCGGCAATCGTCCGCTCGAGGCCCGGGCGCAGTGCCGGCGACAGCAGGCCCTCGACCATGCCCATCGCCGCCACGGCGGGAATGCCCCCGCGCAGCAACATGCCGAGGGTGCGGTAAAAACGCGCCAGCTCAAAGACCCGCAGGCGCTCGCCGATACGCGGCAGACGCCAGGCCAGGCGCAGCGCCGCCGCCCGCGTTTGCGGCCGGCCCACAACGGCCACCACGCCGGCCAGCCCCGCCAGCAGCCCCAGACCGATCAGAGCGCCATGGGCCTGCATCAACACGCCCCAGTCGAGGAGCAGGCGCGACATCCACGGCAACTCGCCGCCCACGCTCTCGAACACCTGGGCAAAACGTGGCACCACAAAGACCAGCAAGAACACCATCACGGCCCCGCCCACCAGCAACAGCAAGGCCGGGTAGATGGCCGCCGAAATCAGCTTGCCGCGAATCAGTTCCAGCTGGCGCTGATAGTCGATGTAACGGGACAGGGCCTGTTCGAGATCGCTGGTGCGCTCGGCGGCGCGAACCGTGGCCACGTAAAGCGGCGGAAAGGCCTGTGGCTGGGCCTCAAGAACCGCCGACAGGGTACGCCCCTCGCGCAAGCCGGCGCCGAGCGCGGCCAGCACGGCATGGACCGGCGGACGCACCTCCTTCTCGGCCAGCGCCGCCAGCGCGTCGGCCAGTGCAATGCCGGCCCGCAGCAGGGCGAAGAGCTCCTGGTTGAAGAGCATCAGCGGAAAACGGGCAGCCCGCCCCGCCCCGCCACGCTGCGCCGCGACCGACAGCACGGCCAGGCCACGCCCGCTGACAAGACTGCGCGCCGCCGCCTCGTCGCCGGCATCCACGTCGATCTCCTGCACCTGTGAAGTGGCCCCGAGGGCCCGGACCCGAAAACGCACGGCCTACCAGTTGACGATGTCGGAAGCCTCACCGCTACCGCCGGGCTGGCCATCCTTGCCGAAGGAAAACAGGTCGAACTCACCGTGCTCGCCGGGCTGGACGTACTGGTAGGGCTTGCCCCAGGGGTCGTCGGGAACGGCCTTCTTGAGATACGGACCCGACCAGCGGGCAGTGGCGTCGGCGGGCCGCTCGGTCAGGGCCTGGAGGCCCTCCTCGGTCTCCGGATAGCGCCCCATGTCGAGGCGGAACTGATCGAGCGCCTTCTCCAGCCCGTCGATCTGCGCCCGCGCGGCCTTCACCTCGGACTTGCCGATGTGGGCAAAGAACTTCGGCCCCACGTAACCGGCCAGCAGGCCGATGATGGTCATCACGACCAGCAGTTCGAGAAGGGTAAAGCCGCGCGCAAGGCGTGAGGAATGGGTCAAAGGCATAGCCGCCCGAGGCTACGCATCGCCCATGACAGCCATTTAACAGGATCAAGGCATTCCGGTTGCAGACGACCGGGCCAGGCCCGAAAATCCACGGCCACGACGCCAATCTTTGCATTCCCGTGTCAGCACCTGCGCCATTCGGACCAGTTCTTGCCGAATCCGCACCACGCAGGATGTAGCAAGCGCCCCCTAAAGTTTCGGGCTCGCCACTTTTTTCCGGAACCCGCCCATGCCCAGCCCCAATCGCCTCGCGGCAGCGCTCTGCGCTGCCGGCCTCCTGTCCGCCAGCGGCTTCGCCCTCGGCGCCGCCGACGTCGTGATCAGCCAGATCTATGGGGGCGGCGGCAACCTCTACAACGCCGACTACGTGGAACTGTTCAACCGCAGCAGCACCCCCGTCAGCGTAGCCAGCTGGTCACTGCAATACGCCAGCGCCACCGGCACGGGCAACTTCAGCGGCAACGGCGTCACCGCACTCAGCGGCACGCTGCAACCCGGCCAGTACCTGCTGGTGAGACTGGCCGGCGCCACCGGTGGCAGCCCTCTGCCCGCGGCCGACGCCACCGGCAGCACCAACCTGTCGGCCAGCAACGGCAAGCTGATCCTCGCCAACGTGGCCATCGGCCTGGCCTGTAACGGCAGCAGCACGCCCTGCTCGCCAACCCAGAGCGCCCAGATCGTGGACCTGGTGGGCTACGGCACCGCCAACTTCAAGGAAGGCACGGCCACAGCGCCGGCCGCCAGCAACACCCTGGCCCTGTTCCGCACCAACGCCGGCTGTGCCGACACCGATCAGAACGGTAACGACTTCACCACCGGCACGCCGACGCCCCGCAATGGCAGCGCGCCGCTCAACCAATGCGCCGGAGCACCGGCGAATGCGGCCATCGTCCCCAGCTGCAGCCCGCTCGCCGTTCAGCAAGGCACGGCCGGCAACATCGTGCTGAGCGCCATCGACAGCGACAGCATCGTCAATGGCGCCGCCATCACCAGCGCCTCCGTACCGGGTATCAGCCTCGGCCCGGTAACGCAGGCCAGCGCCGACGGCAGCAGCGCCAGCGTGACCCTGCAGGTAAGCAGCGCGGTTGCTGCCGGCACCTACCCGGTGACCGTGCAATTCACCAACAACGAAGCCCAGAACGCCAGTTGCACGGTAGACGTCACCGTCGCCGCCACGGCAGCAAGCACACCGATCTACGAGATCCAGGGTGCGGGCAGCGCCAGCCCGCGCGTCGGCGAAACACTGACTACCGGCGGCGTGATCACCGCCGTGTTCCCCAACCTCAAGGGCTTCTACCTGCAGGACCCGAACGGCGACGACAACCCGGCCACCTCGGACGGCCTCTTCGTCTACGTGAACGCCGCCCTGCCCGCCAGCGTGGTCGTCGGTAACCGCATCACCGTAAAGGGCACCGTGGCCGAATTCAACGGCCTCACCGAACTGACCGCCCCCAACAGCATCACCGTACTGGCCACCGGCGAGCAGATCTCCCCCGTCGACGTCAGCCTGCCGGAAAGCATCAATGGCGAGCTGGAGCGCTTTGAAGGCATGCTGGTGCGCATCGTCAGCCCGATGACGGTGGCCCAGAACTACTTCCTCGGCCGCTACGGCCAGCTCACCCTGTCGGCCAGCGGCCGCATCGAGAAGGCCACCAACCGCTACCCGGCCGGCTCACCGGAAGCGATCGCCCTCGCCAACGAAAACCAGCGCCGCCTGCTGGTGCTGGACGACGGCTCGACCCTGCAAAACCCCAGCCCGACGCCCTACATTGGCGCCGGCAACACGGTGCGCGGTGGCGACGTGGTCAGCAGTGAACTCATCGGCGTACTCGACCAGGGCCCGATCAGTGCCAGCAGCCCGGCCACCATCGACTACCGCCTGCACCCCACCATCGCCGTCAATTTCACCCGCGCCCACCCGCGCACCACGGCACCGGCCGCTGTCGGTGGCAACGTCAAGGTGGCCAGCTTCAACGTGCTCAACTACTTCAATGGCGACGGTGCCGGCGGCGGCTACCCGACGGCCCGCGGAGCCACCAGCGCCGCCGAGTTCGAGCGCCAGCGCGTCAAGATCATCGGCGCCCTGAAGGCCATCGATGCGGACGTGGTCGGTCTGATGGAAATCGAGAATGACGGTTATGGCAGCCAGAGCGCCATCCAGGACCTCGTCAATGGCCTCAACGCCGTAATGGGCGCCGGCACCTACGCCGCCGTCCCGGATCCTGCCGCCGGCACCGGCACCGATGCCATCAAGGTGGCCCTGATCTACAAGCCGGCGCGGGTTAGTCGCGTGGGCGCCTCCCTGGCCGACGCCGCGGCGATCAACAACCGCCCGCCGCTGGCTCAGACCTTCGCCGCCCTCAATGGTGAAAAATTCTCGGTCGTCGTCAATCACTTCAAGTCGAAGAGCTGCTCCGACGCCACCGGCGGCGATCTCGACCAGAACGATGGCCAGGGCTGCTTCAACGCCCGTCGCCTCCAGCAGGCCAGCCAGTTGCTGGGTTTCATCGAACAGGTCAAGACGAGCGCCGGCGACACGGATGTGGTGGTCATCGGCGACCTGAACGCCTACGGCAAGGAAGACCCGATCAACGCCCTGACCGGCGCCGGCCTGGTCAACCAGCTCGCCACCCGCGAAGCCAATCCTTATTCCTACGTCTTCGATGGCGAAACCGGCTACCTCGACCACGCCCTCACCAGCGCCAGCCTGAACACCCAGGTCGCCGGCGTAGGCCACTGGCACATCAATGCCGACGAGCCCTACTTCATCGACTACAACCTGGAGTTCAAGCAGCCCGCCTGCCCCACCTGCACGCCCGACCTTTACTCGGCCACGCCGTATCGTTCCTCGGACCACGACCCGGTCATCATCGGCCTGCAACTGCTCAAAAAGCTCGACGGCAGCACCGGCCGCGACGCGCTCACCGGCACCGCCGGCGACGATGTGATCACAGGTGGTGACGGGGCAGACACCCTGACCGGCGGCGCCGGGGCAGACGTCTTTGTTTATCGCAGCCTGCGCGAAGCCGGCGACACCATCACCGATTTCGCCCCTGGCACCGACCGCGTCGACCTGAAAGCCCTGCTGCTCGGCATCGGCTACAGCGGCACCAACCCGGTGGCAGACGGCTACCTCAAGCTGGTTTCCACCACGCTTGGCACCAGCGTGCAGATCGACACGGACGGCACCGCCGGCCCGGCCATCGCCCGCCCCATCGTGCTGCTCAAGAACGTCGCCACCAACACCCTCAACGCCGGCCGCGACTTCATCGTCGCCCCCTGAGTTGCCAGCAAGGAATCCAACCATGAAACTGATCAAATCCCTCTCCGCCACCCTCCTGGTAGGCGCCCTGACCAGCGCACCGGCCCACGCCGGCCTGCTCAACGGTGACTTCAGCGCCGGCCTCAACGGCTGGAGCGCCCTTGGCGACGTGGCCGTATCGGCCGGTGCGGCGGTGCTCACCACCGCCTCCCTGGATGCGGACGACGCCCCGGCCGCCAACGCCGCCTTCAACGTTTCCGGCAGCGCCGCGGCCCCCGTCGGCATGCCCGGCGGGCTTGAAGACTTTGCCGGTCTGGCGCTGGGTGCCCTCGACCCGGACCCGGCCGCCGGCACCTGGGCCTTCGAAGGCTCGGCCCTCCGGCAGACGCTCACCGTTCAGGCGGGTGACAGCCTCTCCTTCGACTGGACCTTTGCCTCGAACGAAGACCCGCTCAGCGGCATGAATGACTACGCTTTCGTGCTCATCGACGACGTGCTGACCGTACTTGGCGACGTGGCCGGCGGCGCCACCGGCCAGCATTTCAGCTACGCCTTCAGCAGCACGGGCAGCGTGAAGCTGGTGTTCGGCGTCGTCGATGTCAACGACTACGTGGGCAGCTCCCGACTGGGTATCGATGCCGTGCGTCTCGACGCCCCGCAAAGCGTTCCGGAACCCGGCACCCTGGCCCTCGGCCTGGGCGGTCTGCTTCTCTCGGCTGCGCGTCTGCGCAGAAACAAGCCTTGAGCAAGTGTGGTTGACCGTAATCATCCCGAAGGCGGCATTTTGCTAAAATGCCGCCTTCGAATTCGCTGAAAAAAACAATCATGGCGACGGAGATCGAGCGGAAGTTCCTCATCACGGAAACACGTTTTCTGGATGGGCGAACCGGCGAGCGGATTGTGCAGGGCTACGTCGCCAAGGAGCCCGGCGCCATGACCACCCGCGTCCGGATTCGCGCCGATCGTGCCTACCTTACCCTCAAGGGTCCCAAGCTCGGCATCAGCCGCGACGAATTCGAATACCGCATTCCCCTCGATGACGCCCACCGGATGCTGGCCCTCTACTGCGGCGAACGCATCGTCCGGAAAACCCGCTACCTCCTTGATGTGGCCGGGCACACCTTCGAGGTCGATGTCTTCGAAGGCAAGCACGCCGGGCTCGTGATCGCCGAAATCGAGCTGCCCCACGAAAACACCGCACACCCCCGTCCGCCCTGGCTGGGGCGCGAAGTCACCGACGACTTCCGTTACGGCAACTTTTACCTCGCCCACAGCACCGGCCTGGCCCTGCCGGTCGTCTGGCAACCGGTCACACCCGGGCTCGCCACGCGGCAGCCCGCCGCCAAACCGGTGGCTCCATCGCACTAAGCGCCCATGCGCCGCACAGGTAGCCGGCGCACGTCACACATTTTCGTCATCGCACTGAAACCTCGCTTGCGCATTCTGGCGGTGGAGTCTGGAGGCGCGCCCATCCTGACAGGGCGCGCGATCTTCATGTGGAACGCCGTGACGAGGGCACCATGTCGAGCAAAGTCTATTGCTATCACTGCATGACCTACCACCATCCCGAAACCATGCGAAAGATGGTGACGCGCAGCGGAGAGCGCTGGCGCTGCATCCGCTCCATTGAAGCCGCCCGCAGGAACCCGGATGAGCGCGACGCCTTCGGAGAGCAACAGTCGGAACTGAATCGGCTCAAGGCCCGCTCCTCCCTGGAAGGAAGGATGCTTGAACGCCGCCTGCTGACACCCAGTTGCCAGCGCGGCCTGGACTGACGACCAAGACTTCAGGTGTCGGACTTGGTGGGACGACCGGTCTTGATGCGCTCGACGCCGTCGAGTGTCCTGAGCAAATCCTCCACCGGCAGGGCCATCAGGGCGACCAGCGCGGCGCGCAGGATTTCGCTTTTCCTGACATCACGCCCGGCCTCCAGCGCACGCACCTTGAGCACACCGATCAAGGCGTAATCACTCTCCGGAAACGTAAAGCTGTCACGCACGAGCCTGGATTTTCTTGTCGCCGGCTTGTCCGCCCCCGCGGCGCGCGCGCCGGGTGCCTCCTGTTTTTTCTTTGTACCCATGCAGCTACCCTTTACAAGCCTGGAAAACAGATAAACTATATAAACAGTTTATATCGTTTATCTCGCAGGTAAGCATAAATGCATACGATCATGGTTGCCAACCCCAAGGGCGGCTGCGGCAAATCGACACTGGCGATCCATCTGGCGAGCTGGTTTGCCCATTGCGACGAAATTGTCTGCCTCGCCGACCTCGACCGCCAGCAGTCGAGCGCCGAATGGCTCAAGCGGCGCCCCAGCACACTGCCGCCGATTCGCGCCTGGGCATCGGAAGACGGAACGCCCGGCGCCCCTCCCAGAGACTGCGGCGTGGGCATCCTCGACACACCGGCCGGCCTGCATGGCAAAGCCCTCCGGCAACTCCTGCGCGAGGTCGATCGCGTGATCGTACCGGTAGCGCCGTCCCGCTTCGACATGCTGGCCAGCCGCGACTTCTTCGACGAACTCGCAGAAACCAAGGCCGTGCGCAAGGATCGGGTCGGCGTTGCGATCGTCGGCATGCGCGTCGATCCGCGCACCAACGCCTCGCAGCAAATGCTGGAATTCCTGCAGCAGTTCGACCTGCCCCTCGTCACCTGCATTCGCAACACCCAGCGCTATGTGCAGGCAGTGGAAACCGGCGAAACCCTTTTCGATCCCGGCCGGAATGCCACTGGCGATCTGGAACAGTGGCGCCCCCTCCTCGACTGGCTGGTCACCCGCCGAACGTAAGAAAAACTTCATTTGAGCTTGGCCAGTTCCAGCCGATAACCGGGCGACACACGGTTTGTGCATCGCATCAACCGGGCACTCTCCCCCGACCGACTGGAACAACGCCCAATGAGCATTCGCCACTACCTCATCATGCTGATCTCGATCACCGCTACCTTGCTGGTGTCGGTCGGCATCGTTGGAGGCGTCCACTTCAAGCGCAACGCCGACCTGGTTCACACCCTCACCGAGGATGCCATTCCCGGCGCCCTCGCCGCCTCCGACCTCGGCGCCCGCCTGAAGCAGGTCCAGATCGTCCTGACCGAAGTGGTCTACGCCCCGACGCCCGATCTGGGCAGCAAGGCCCGCGAAGAGCTCGCCGCCCAACGCACCCGGCTCATCGACGAGTTGACAGCCCAATACCCGATCTCCCACTCGGAGGCCGAAATCGGTCTGCTCAAGCAGGCCGAAGAAAGCCTCGGCAACTACCAGACGGCCATGGACGAAACCGTCGCCCAGGCAACAGCCGGTCAGCGGGCGCTCTCCGAAGCCAGCCTGTACGCCAGCGTGGCCCAGTATCAACAGGAACTGCAACAGATCCTGGAAACGCTGCGGATCGAAAAGCGGCGGGTGAAGGACCGCACCGTCAGCGCTGTCGAGGACGGTTTCACGCAGACCGCCGAGGTGCTCGCCGGAGCGGGAGCACTCACCCTCGCCATTCTTTTCGGACTGGTCTTTCGCCTGCACCGCAACATCGTCAGCCCCCTCCGCTCAATGGAAGGCACCATGGCCTCGATTGCCGACTCCCTCGACTTCACCCAGCGTGTGCCGGTCATGCGCAACGACGAGATCGGCCAGTCGGTACGGGCCTTCAACGCCCTGATCGACACCTTGCAGGCCAGCCTGGGGGAGATGATCGAAATCATCCGGAGCAACGAAACCGCCTCAATCGAAATGCACCAGTCGGCCGCCATGGTGGCGCACATCGCCTCCCGGGGCAGCGACTCCTCCAAAGCCATCCAGACCGCAGTGCACTCGATTCAGACCCACATCCTCGACATCGACAAGGAAACGCGTCAGGCGGGCGAGATTACCGCCGAATCCAGCCACCACGCCACACGCAAGAGCGCCGTCATCCGCGAAAGCGCCAGCCGCATGGGTGCGCTGGCAACCCGCATCGATCACGCCTCCGACAAGGTCTTCGCCCTGGCTGGGGCAGTCGTGCAAATTGAAGGCGTGGTCTCGGAGATCCGCCAGATCGCCGATCAGACCAACCTGCTGGCGCTCAATGCCGCCATCGAAGCCGCCCGGGCCGGCGAGTCGGGACGCGGCTTCGCTGTCGTCGCCGATGAAGTCCGCAAACTGGCCGAACGCTCGGCCGATGCAACCAAGCTGATCAATCAGCACCTCTCCGGAATCGATGTCGCCTCCCACGAGGCCACGGACTTGATGAAGAAAGTCATGACCGAGATGCGCGAGAACACAACGCTGGCCAGAACCGCTGGCGATGCCATCGAAAGCATCGAGGAGTCGGCGGAAAAAGTCATCGAGGTCGTCGGAGAGATCACCCGTCTGGTGGACATCGGACAATCCTCCAGCCACGAAATCGTCAGCCAGGTCGGCATGATCGACGGCCTCCTCGAACAAGCCAGCTCGGCCGCGCGCCACACCAAGCTGGCCGCAGACTCGATCCGGGCCATATCTCAGGACATGGCCCGGATCGTGGACCGGTTTCAAATCGGCCCTCCCAAAACCATCAGCCCGGCATGACATCTTCAAACTGTAACGCAATCGCGTAATACTGAATCCCTACCCCCATCCAGCCCCCAGGAGTCACAGCGCATGATGAACAAGCCCCAGCGACCTGACCGGTTTGCCTGGCGCAAACGCCTTCTGGCGTGGATCGTGGAAACAGGCAGAGACTCACACCTGGCGCGACTCTCGACGATAGGGCTGTATGTGCCGCGCTACACGGAACCCAATGTCGACGGCTGGCGCCAGGGAATGTGGCTTGGCGCAGCCTGATTCCGACGCTGCGCGGGCCGCCGGTTGAAACTTTATGGCGCCTCCGCTACTCTCAAGCGATGCAGGCTACCCTGTTAATGTCATTCGGAGGATCTACATGCAACTCGACACTTACGGTCAGCAAACGCAGGTTTTGTCGCAAGGCGCCAACCGCGTTCTGCGTAATACCTACATGCTGCTCGCACTCACGATGGTGCCGACCGTTGCCGGCGCGCTGCTGGGCGTACAACTGAAGTTTTCATTCCTGGCAGGCAGTCCCTTCATCGCCTTCATGCTGTTCATGGGCATCTCCTTTGCTTTTTTCTATGGCATCGAGAAGAACAAGAACAACGGTCTTGGCGTAGGGCTGCTGCTGGGTTTCACCTTCTTCATGGGCCTGATGCTGTCGCGCATCCTGCAGGTCGCTCTCGGCTTCTCCAACGGCGGCTCCATGATCGCCCTGGCAGCTGGCGGCACCGGTGCAATCTTCGCGACGATGGCGACCATCGCCAGCGTGTCGAAGCGTGATTTCTCGAACATGGGCAAGTTCCTGTTCGTCGGCATGATCGTCGTCCTGCTGGCTGGCGTGGCAAACATCTTCTTCCAGGTCCCGGCCCTGTCCTTGGCGATCTCGGCAGCTGTCGTGCTGATCTTCTCGGCCTACATCCTGTACGACATCAACCAGATCGTGCGCGGTGGCGAAACCAACTACGTGACGGCCACCCTGTCGGTGTACCTGGACGTGTACAACGTCTTCGTCAGCCTGCTCAACCTGATCATGGCCTTCACCGGCGGCGACCGCGACTAAGCGCCGCAGTCATCAAAAAGGCGACCCCCGGGTCGCCTTTTTTTTGTGCCTTGAGCCAGAGACTCAGTCACGCTCAAAGAGCGCAACCGACTCCACGTGGGATGTCTGCGGGAACATGTTGGCAATGCCGACCCCCTTGAGTAGATAGCCTTTCTCATTGACCAGTACCGCGCTGTCCCGCGCCAGCGTGGCAGGGTTGCACGAAACATAGACGATCCGCCGCGGCGCCGCAGCCCCCAGCGCCCTGACCACCGCCAGCGCGCCTTCCCGGGGTGGGTCGATGAGCATCTTGTCCAGCTTGCCGAGAGCCGCGATGCTGTCTTCGGTGGCCTCGAAGAGGTTCGCAGCGTAAAACTCGCTGCGCTCCGCCAGGCCATTGGCGGCTGCGTTTTCACCGGCCCGCTTGACCAGCGCATCGCTGCCCTCCACACCGATCACGTGGGCCCCCAGGCGGGCGATGGGCAGGCTGAAATTGCCCAGCCCGCAGAACAGATCGGCAATCCGCTCGCCCGGCTGCGGATCAAGCAACTGCATGGAGCGACGCATCAGTACGCGATTGATGAACACGTTCACCTGGGTGAAATCCGTAGGCAGGAAAGCCATCGAGACACCGAACTCGGGCAGCGTGTAGGCCAGCCCCGGCGCCTTCACCGGATACAGGCGATACGCCGAATCGGCACTCGCCGCCGGCTGCAGCCAGACCTGAACCTGCTCGGTGGCGGCAAAGGCGGCAAAGCGCGCGTCATCGCCGGCAGAGATCGGCTGCAGGTTACGGAACAGCAGCACGGTGATGCCCTCACCCTCGGCAATCTCGATCTGCGGCACCCGGTCGGGCGCCGACAAACCCGCCACCAGCTGGCGCAAGCGCGGCAGCATGTCCGAAACGTGCAGCGGCAATACGTCGCAACGACTCATGTCGGCAATGTGGCTGCTGCGCCGCTCATGGAAACCGAGCTGCACGCCGTCCTTGCCAGGCACCACGCGAACACTCAGCCGCGCCCGGTAGCGATAGCCCCAGTCGGGACCGACGATGGCCGGGTAGATGACTTCGGGCTTGACCCGACCGATATGCCACAGCGCGTTTTCCAGCACCCGCTGCTTGGCCGCCACCTGGGCGGTCGGCTCCAGGTGCTGCATGCTGCACCCACCGCACACGCCAAAATGCGGACAGCGGGGCGTCACGCGACGGGAGCTCGGCTTGAGAATGCGCACGACCTCGGCCATCTCGAAGCTCGTCTTGCGCCGGTAGGACGTGTAAGTCACCCGTTCGCCGGGCAGGGCGCCATCGATGAAGATCGCCTTCCCGTCCACATGGGTGACGCCACGACCTTCATGGTCGAGGGACTCGATGACGGCTTCGCGGGTAGCGACTTCGCTCATGGCTTTGCTGGGTCTGAAAACGAAGGGCGCCATTTTAGCGGCCAGGGCGGCCTTTGCAAGGCACAGCGTTATAATTGCGGGATGACAAACACTCTTCTCGGCGGCCTGTCGGGCGAGGAATTCCTCGCCGAGTACTGGCAAAAAAAACCGCTCCTCATTCGCCAGGCGGTTCCCGGCTTCACCGGTGTCCTCACCAAGGACGAACTCTTTACCCTCGCCCGTGACGAGGACGTGGAGTCCCGCTACGTATGCCACGACGCGACCCACTGGGAGGTCATCCATGGCCCCCAGAAGGCCGCCGACCTGCGCCGCAAGAAGCAACCGTGGACGGTGCTGATCCAGGGTCTCAACCTGTTCTGCCCCGATGGTGACGCCCTCCTTCACCGCTTCGACTTCATCCCCCAGGCCCGCCTGGACGATCTGATGGTCAGCTACGCCATCGACGGCGGCGGTGTCGGCCCCCATTTCGACAACTACGACGTGTTCCTGCTGCAAGGCATCGGCAAGCGTCGCTGGCAGATCGGCAACCAGGAGGACCGGACCCTCATCGAAGATGCTCCGCTCAAGATTCTGCAGGATTTCCGCCCCGTCCACGACTGGGTACTGGAACCGGGCGACATGCTCTACCTGCCGCCCCACTGGGCCCACAACGGCATCGCCATCGGCGAATGCACCACCTACTCGATCGGCTTCCGCTCACCCACCGTGCAGGAGCTCGGTCAGCAGTTCCTGATCCATCTGCAGGACACCATCCAGCTCGACGGCATCTACGCCGACCCGGACCTCAAATACCAGGCCCATTCGGCCGAAATCAGCGACCAGATGATCGATCGCGTCGCCGACATGCTCACGCGCATCACCTGGAACCGGGAAGACGTGCGCGGCTTTCTCGGCACCTACCTCACCGAGCCAAAGGCCCACGTGTTTTTCGACTCCCCGGATGAGCCCCTCGAGCACGAAGAGTTCGTGGCCGCCTGTATCGCCGACGGTTTCCGGCTCGACGCCCGCAGCCTGCTGCTGTTCTCCGCCGACCAGTTCTTCATGAATGCCGAGCCGGTGCCGGTGCACCCCGAAGACAAGGCAATCCTGGAGCGTCTGGCCGACCATCGCGAACTGGATAGCGTCGCCGGCCTGTCGGAAGAAGGCCTCGCACTTCTGTACGACTGGTACTGCTGTGGCTTCGCCTACGCATCAAGAACTTTGATGGACTAAGGCCCGGGGCTTGACAAATGCGTATCCCTGTTGCGGCAACGCAACAATGTCTTTATTCAAGCACTTCCTCCGTGATAGCATTCGGGCCAGATCGGGTCCCCCACCTGATTGCTCCTATATTTAGGCTTTTGTACTTCATTTATCGATAAGGGAAACCAACAATGAAACAATCTCTCCTGGTTGCTGCTCTCGTTGCACTCGCTGTTTCCGCCTGCGGCAAGAAGGAAGAGCCGAAGCCCGTTGAAGCTCCGGCTCCTGCTGTTGCCCCCGCCGCTGAAGCTGCTCCGGCCGCTCCCGCTGCCCCCGCCGCTGAAGCTGCTCCGGCTGCCCCGGCTGCCCCCGCCGCTGAAGCTGCTCCGGCCGCTCCCGCTGCTGAAGCTGCCAAGCCGGCTGAAGCCGCCCCCGCCGAGAAGAAGTAATCTTCTCTCCGGAAGCAAAAAAGCCAACCTGCGGGTTGGCTTTTTTGTTGCCTGCGTCGCGCTCAGATGGCCTGCCGACAAGCTGGACAGCAATGCAAAACGCCGGGCGAACCCGGCGTTTTTTACTTCCCCACAAGCATCAGGCGCTTTACTTGAGTTGCTGGAACAACAGGCTCAGGATCTTGCGGGCCGACGCGGAAGTATCCGTGCCGCCTTCCCGGGTCAGAACCTGTACCGTAGAAGTGGCATCCGGCCCCTTCACGTAAATCCGGTACTGGCTGCCGCCCGATACCGGCTTGGCATCGGTGCTGCGCCAGAAAGCCAGCTTGGACAACAGACCATCCTCGTTGCCCTTCTTTACGTCTGCCTCGGGATCCACATAACGCACGTAGTAGATGCCCTGGGAGCGATCCCGGTCCTCCACCGTGAAGCCAACCCGGTCAAGGGCCAGGCCAACACGACGCCAGGCGCGGTCAAAGCCTTCCTGGACGTGCAGGACCGCAGCACCATCGGAAGCGCTCTGCAGCTTGGCCTTCTCGGCCTGGGGCGCAGCAGCGATCTGCGCCTTGGCCCGGGTTTCATCCGCCCCAAGACGAATCATCAGGCGTTGCAGCAGTTCGGCCTCGAGTTCCGGATCGGCTGCACGAGGCTGCCAAATGGTCCGGTCCTTGGCCTCGTTCGGGTAGATTTCCATCATGCCGCGATGGCTGATGTAAATCTCCACGAAACCGGCTTCGCCGCCGTTTTCGAGACGCGTGCGGAACTTGTCCCGCTCGGGGGTCGAATAAAGGCCGTCGATCACCTTGCCGATGGTATTGCGAATCAAGCCGTTGTCGATCTTGGCACGATTCTCTGCCCAGTCGGTTTCCATGACGCCAATCTCGGGACGATCGACATTCAGGATGAAACCGTTTTCCTGCCAGAAATCGCGAACCTGGGGCCACACCTTGTCGGCGGTACCCGGAACCACGAGCCAGCGCTGGGTGCCCGAGCGTTCGACACGCATCTTGTCGATGGACTGCGGCGCGACCGTAGTCGGCGCCACCACGGCCCCACCTGCCGCCGAAGGCTGGCCGGAGCGCTCGGCGTTATAAGCCGAGAAGGTCGCAGAACCCTTCGGATTCATGTCCGGCACGGCATAGCGATCATCCGCGGTCGGGGCGGTGAGATCGGGCGGAATCTCCAGAGACGGCAGCTTGGAAGCAACAGCGGCACTCTTGTAATCGATCTTCTTCGATTCCAGCAAGGAACCGGAACATCCGGCGAGGGCGATCGAGATAACGACCGCCGAACCGGAAGCCAGCTTTCGGCTTTGCATGCGTAACCCTCGGGGTGGGAAAAACAAACTCAAACTTCGACGCTGGCCTGACGCATGGCGTCGAGCACGCGTTCATGGCAGGACTCGGACAGGGGGGTCAGCGGCAGGCGGATGCCCTTGCCAACGAAACCCATCTGCTCGACGGCCCACTTGACGGGGATTGGATTGGCTTCGCAGAACAGGTGACGATGCAGCCCCACCAACTTGGCATTGATCTCACGCGCACGCACGCCATTACCCGCGGCAGCAGCCACGCACATTTCGTGCATGTGACGCGGAGCCACGTTGGCGGTCACCGAAATGGTGCCGTGACCGCCGAGCATGATGAAGGCCATGGCCGTCATGTCGTCGCCGGTGTATAGCGCGAAATCCTTCGGGGCGCGGGCGATCAGGTCACAGGCGCGATCCAGGTTGCCGGTCGCATCCTTGATGCCGATGATGTTGGGGATCTCGGCCAGACGCAGCGCCGTATCGTTGGACAGGTCGGCGACAGTGCGGCCCGGCACGTTGTACAGGATCATCGGCAGCGGACTGGCTTCGGCGATGGCCTTGAAGTGCAGGTACAACCCCTCCTGGGTCGGACGGTTGTAATAAGGCACCACCGACAGGCCGGCAACAGCCCCGGCTTCGCGGGCGAACTCGGTCAGCTCGATGGCTTCGCGCGTCGAGTTGGCACCGGTACCGGCAATGATGGGAATACGACCCGCGGCATGCGCGACGGAGGCACGGATGAGCTCACAGTGCTCTTCCACATTCACCGTGGGAGACTCACCGGTGGTGCCGACAACAACAATGCCGTCGGTTCCTTCCTGAATGTGGAAGTCAATGAGGGTGCGCAAACGGGAAAGATCCAGGCTGCCATCCTCGAGCATCGGGGTAACGATGGCGACAATCGAACCGGTAATCATGAGCTATCGCTGGAAGAGGGAAAGTTGACTATTGTACCCAATCACTTCCGGAAGGATAGACGGGCGCAAACTGCAGTTACCAAAAGCAGGCGGACAAACGGGCCGTCAGACCGCCAGAAACACAAAACCCCGCCGCAGCGGGGTCGTTCAACGTATCAGCCCGGGATTACAGATCGGCCAGCGTCTTGATGTGGGAGACGACACTGCGCGCCAGCGAAGACAGGGAGTAGCCCCCTTCCAGCAGCGACACGATGCGCCGGTTGGCACACTCGGCGGCTACCGTCTTGAGCTGCTCGGTGACCCACATGTAGTCGGCTTCGACCAGACCGAGGGAGCCCATGTCGTCTTCGTAGTGAGCATCGAAACCCGCGGAGATGAAGAGCATTTCCGGCGCGTGGTTGCGCAGGGCCGGCATCCAGATGTCGGTGACGATTTCCCGGAATACGTCGCCCCGGCTGCCGGCCTTGATGGGCACATTGACCATGTTGGGCGCCGGATTGTCGGCCCCGCTGTAGGGATAGAACGGGTGCTGGAAGATGCTGACCATCAGCACGCGGGGATCGTCCTTGAAGATGTCTTCAGTGCCATTGCCGTGATGCACGTCGAAATCAATGATCGCCACGCGCTTGAGACCATGCACATCAAGGGCATGCCGGGCTGCAACAGCCACGTTGTTGAAGAAGCAGAAACCCATCGCCTTGCCGGCCTCGGCATGATGACCAGGCGGGCGGATGGCGCAGAAGGCGTTTTCGGCTTCGCCCGACATCACCAGATCAGTGGCATAAATTCCGGCGCCGGCGGAGCGCAATGCGGCCTTCATGGAATGCGGGCACAGGGCGGTATCCGGATCCAGGTGGCGGATACCGTGTTCGGGTACGCTGGCGAGAAGCTCTTCGACGTGATCCTGCGGGTGGGCCCGGGAGAGCTGCTCGATGGTGGCGACCGGCGCATCGTGGAAGGAAAGATACATGTCGAGACCGGCTGCAATGAGGCGGTCGTTGATGGCACCAAGCCGCTCCGGAGACTCCGGGTGATGTTCACCCATGTTGTGAAGCCAGCAGTCCCGATGCGTGATGAATGCGGTACTCGTCATAAACTCTCCCCTGCCTCTCGCGATACGCTCTAGCCCGTGAATTGTTGCATTGCCCGGCGAACGCCTCGGCCGGCAGGGACTCCATAGACCATGAAGCCCGCCCCCAAAGCGGTTACCGGGAATGCTGTTGTGAAGCCATTATCCACTTAACTCGACCCTGAAAAAAGCCCACGCCATGCCGATTCATATTGCCAACCGTCTTGTCGCCGCCGCCGGCCGGATCATTCTCGGCAAGGAGCATGCGGTGCGCCTTGCCCTTGCCTGCGTGCTCGCCCGTGGCCACCTGCTGATCGAAGACATTCCGGGCGTCGGCAAAACCACTCTCGCCCATGTCCTGGCCCGCCTGCTCGGTCTGCAGTTCCAGCGCATCCAGTTCACCAGCGACATGCTGCCGGCGGACATCGTCGGCGTGTCGGTCTTCGACCAGCGCGACGGGGCCTTCCGCTTCCATCCAGGGCCGGTGTTTTCCCAGCTGGTTCTTGCCGACGAGATCAACCGGGCCACCCCCAAGGCCCAGAGCGCACTGCTCGAAGCCATGGAGGAGCGCCAGATCAGCGCCGAAGGACGCACCTGGCCGCTACCCGAACCCTTTTTCGTCATTGCCACCCAGAACCCGAGCGATCAGATCGGCACCTTTGCGCTGCCGGAAAGCCAGCTCGACCGCTTCCTGATGCGGATCTCCCTCGGCTACCCGGACCGCGCCGCCGAACGCGCGCTGCTGGCCGGCGAGGACCGACGGGAACTGCTCGCCCAGCTACCGGCCGTCCTGCAGCCCGGCGAACTGGAAACCCTGTTCGCCGCGGCACGCCAGGTGCATGCGGGGCCGCGAATCCTTGATTACGTGCAGGCCCTGCTGGCCCACAGCCGGGAAGCCAGCGGTTTCTCCCTCGGCCTGTCGCCACGGGCCGGCCTGGCCCTCCTCGCCGCAGCGCGGGCCTGGGCCCTGCTGGCCGGACGCGACCACGTGCTGCCGGAGGACATCCAGGCGGTGCTGCCCGCCGTCGCCGGCCATCGCCTGCGCCCGGCCGGCGATGCCCCGCAGCCAGCCGACACCCTCACCCGCCGCCTGATCGAAGCGGTGGCCCTGCCCTGATGTCCCTGTCGACACTCCGCGCCACCTTCCAGCGCTGGCTGTTCCGGGTCAGCGGACCAGAGCCGGCCCCGATCCATCTCGGCCAGCGACGCATCTTCGTGCTTCCTACCCGCTTCGGCGTGGCACTCGGGGCAACACTCTTCGTGATGCTGCTGGCCTCCATCAACTACGCCCTCAGCCTGGGCTTCGCCCTCACCTTCCTGATCGGCGGCGTAGCATGGGTGAGCATCCATCATGCCTTTCGCAACCTCGTGGACCTGAGCATTGCGCCGGGCCGGGTCGAACCGGTGTTCTGCGGCAGCCCGGCACGCTTCGGCATCCTGCTCGACAACGCCACGCTACGTCCGCGCCCCGGCCTGAACCTGTGGCCGACCGGCACACCGCCAGCAGCCCGGCAGGCGCCTTTCGATCTACCACCCGAAACGGTCAGCGCCCGGGAAGTCGCCATCGACACACCTGCCCGCGGCTGGCTGACGCTGCCACGCCTGACCCTCGAAACCCGTCACCCCCTCGGCCTGATCCGCGCCTGGAGCCTCTTCCAGCCCGACCTGCGCTGCCTCGTCTATCCCGCGCCCGAGGCCAAGGCGCCGCCCCTGCCCTTTGGCAGCGACGAGCGGACCGGAGAGCTTGGGCGGGGCAAAGGGCGCGAGGACTTCGCCGGCCTGCGTCATCACCAGCCTGCCGACGCCCCGCGTCACGTGGCCTGGAAGACGGTCGCCCGCGGCGGCCCGTGGCGTACCAAGGAGTTTGACGGCGCCGGCGCCCGCTCCGTCGCGCTCGACTGGCAGCAACTCCCCGCCGGCATGGGCACTGAAGAGCGCCTGTCGCGCCTGACCCGCTGGATCATCGACGCCGACGAAGCCGGCCTCGAATTCGGCCTGCGTCTGCCCGGTGTCGACTTCCCGCCAGCCCGCGGCCCGGCGCATCGCCAAGCCTGCCTCGGTGCACTGGCTCTGTTCGGACACCCCCATGACTGAACCCCGCCTGCGTCGCGACCAGAGTGGCTGGCTGCTGGCCAGCACCACCCTGACCCTCGCCCCCCACGCCGAGCACCTGCCTCTCGCACTCGGCGCACTGTGCGCACTCCTGCTGCTGTGGCGCGGCATACTCGCCCACACCGGCCGCGCACTCCCTCATCGCCTGCTCCTGCTGGCCCTGGCAGCAGGCATCGTCGCCATCGTGCAGATCGAGTTCAAGCATCTTTTCGGCAAGGATCCGGGTATCGCCCTGCTGGCCGGCCTGCTCAGCCTCAAGCTGCTGGAAACCGACAGCGTGCGCGATGGCCGCGCCGTAGTGCTGCTGAGTTTTTTCATGCAGCTTGGGCAGTTTCTTTATCAGCAGAACATGGCCATTGCCGCGCTGGCGCTGCTCGGCAGCGTGGCAGCCATCGCCAGCCTGCTGGCCCTGCAGGGTTCCGTGACAGCGCCCCGACTGCGAGCGGGTGCCGCCACCCGGCTGGTGTTGCAGGGCGTACCGCTGATGCTGGTACTGTTCGTCCTGTTTCCCCGCGTCCAGGGCCCCTTGTGGGGTTTGCCGGCAGATGCCTACAGCAGCGTCACCGGGCTCTCCAACAGCATGGCACCAGGCGATATGGCACGCCTCAGCGAATCCAGCGAGATCGCGTTCCGAGCAGCCTTCGAGGGCGACCTGCCGCCACCCGCCGAGCGCTACTGGCGCGGTCCGGTGCTCAGTCGCTTCGACGGCCACACCTGGCGCCCGGGGCGAACCCACGCTACCGACGCCCCCGCCTATCGCAGCCAGGGCATCGCCCATTCCTACACCCTGACGCTTGAACCCCACAACCAGTCCTGGCTGCTGGCCCTCGATTTTCCGGGCAGCGTGCCCGGCCTGATCTACACCGACAACTTCCAGCTCCTCTCCCGCGAACCGGTGCGCAGTCGCCAGCGCCTCACGCTGGTTTCCTACCCGCACACGCCGGTCGGCCTCGACGAAAGCCCCAACATACTGCGCCAGGCTCTGGATCTGCCCGCCGGTTTCAACCCCCGCACCCGCGAACTCGGTGCCCGCCTGCACGCAGAGGCCAACGGTGCCGACGACATTGTGACGCGTACCATTGCCCATTTCCGCAACAGCCGCCTGCGCTACACCCTCGATCCGGCACCCCTCGGGCGGGACGACGTGGACAGCTTCCTGTTCGACACCCAACAGGGCTTCTGCGAACACTTTTCTGCGGCCTTCGTCGTCACCCTGCGCGCCGCCGGCGTGCCGGCCCGAGTGGTCACCGGCTACCAGGGCGGCGAGTTCAACCCGGTGGACGGCACCCTCGTGATCCGCCAGTCCGACGCCCACGCCTGGACCGAAGTGTGGCTGGCCGGACAAGGCTGGGTGCGCATCGACCCGACCGCCGCCAGCGCCCCGCTGCGCATCCAGAACGGCCTCGCCGCCGCCATGCCGGACAGCGCCCACCTCCCCTTGCTGGCGCGCACCGACCTGGCCTGGCTGCGCGATCTGCGCAACCGTCTCGACGCCCTCGACAACAGCTGGAACCAGTGGGTTCTCGGGTACAATCCGGCCCGCCAAAAGGCGCTGCTTGCCGCGCTGGGCTTCGCCGAACCCGACTGGCAGGTGCTGACCGCCTTGATGGGCGCAGCAAGCGCCATCGTAATGGGGCTGCTGACAATCTGGGCCCTGCGCCGACGCTCTTCCGCCGATGCCATCGACCGCAGCTGGACACGCTTTTGCCGGCGCCTGAAAACCATCGGCTACGAACGGGCAACGTGGGAAGGCCCGCTGGACTTCGCCGAACGCCTGGCCCGCCAGCGCCCCGACCTGGCCGACACCGTCCGCCGCATCGCTTCCGACTACGCCCGCCTGCGCTACGGCCCGGCAGACGCCGATCCGGCCCTGGGCCAACGCTTCCACCAATCCATCAAGAATTTCCGCCCCCGATGAAAACCGCCATGCCCCGCCCGCTCCTCGCCCTGGCCCTGCTTGCCGGCCTCACTGCCGCCACGGCCAACCAGGCGGCCGAACGCTATGCCGACCGACCGGAAACCCAGCAGTTCATCGAGGAAATGCAGCAGCGCCACGGCTTCGACAAGGACGCCCTGACCTACATTTTCCGCCGCGCCCAGTACCTGCCATCGGTCATCAAGGCCATCTCGCCCCCGCCGGACCCGACCAGCGTGCGCTCCTGGCAACGCTACCGCGGCCGCTTCATCGAACCGGTACGGATCAAGGCCGGCGTGGCCTTCTGGGAGCGCCACCGGGACAGCATCAAGGCGGCCAGCGAGAAGTACGGTGTGCCGGAAGAAATCATCGTCGGCATCATTGGCGTCGAAACCATCTACGGCCGCAACACCGGCAGTTATCAGACCGTGTCGGCCTTGTCGACGCTGGCCTTCGATTACCCGCGGCGCGCCGAACTCTTCCGGGGCGAACTGGAAGCCCTGCTGCTGATGGCCCGCGAACAGCACCGCGACCCGCTCGATTACCAGGGCTCCTACGCCGGCGCCCTCGGCCTGCCCCAGTTCCTGCCCAGCAGCGTGCGCAACTACGCGGTGGATTTCGATGGCGATGGCCAGATCGACCTGCTCAACAGCCCAAAGGATGCCATCGGCAGCGTGGCCCGCTACATGCAGATGCACGGCTGGGAAACCGGCGCCCCGGTGGCAACCCGTGCCAGCATCGGCAGCGACGCCAACCTGATGCCGCTGATCGCCAACGACATCAATCCGGCCTTCGACACCAGCACCCTGGCCAGTTACGGCGTAAAAGCCGCCAACGGTGCGGAGTCCGCCGGCAAGGCCGCCTTTGTCGAACTGGTGACGCCGGGGGAAGACAGCGAATACTGGCTTGGTTACCAGAACTTCTATGCGATCACCCGCTATAACCGGAGCAGCTTCTACGCCATGTCCGTGTTTCAGCTGGGTGAAGCGGTCAAGGCAGCCAGAGCAGCGGCCCCCACCAGGCGCTAGAGGAGCGCCAGCACCTTTTCCGGCGGACGGCCGATCACGGCCCGTGCACCGCGCACCACAATCGGCCGCTCAATGAGAATCGGGTGAGCCACCAGCGCATCCAGCCACTCGTCCTCGTTCAGCGTGCGGCCTTTGTAGTCGGATTTGTAGATATCCTCGCCGGTACGCACAATCGCCTCGGCGGGCAGACCGAGCTTCTTCAGCAAGCCGGCCAGCTCGTCACGACCCGGCGGATTCTTCAGGTATTCAACAATTTCCAGTGCCACGCCCTGCTCTTCCAGCAACTGGCAGGCGGAGCGGCTCTTGGAACAACGGGCGTTGTGATACACGCGAACAATTTCGCTCATGGTCTTGAATCCGGGAATTTACACGGGAAGACGGGGCTGCAGGGCTACAGCAACACGTCCTTCGACACGCCCCGCCGCTTGATGATGCGGCGCAACTGACCGAGGGCTTCGAGCTGGATCTGACGCACCCGCTCGCGGGTCAGCTCCAGGCTGTCGGCAAGCTCCTCGAGGGTCTGCACTTCGCACTCGTCGATTCCATAGCGATGGCGAATGACCATCCGCTGCTTCTCGCTGAGCTGGCTGATCCATTCGCGCACCAGGGTTTCGACTTCCAGATCCTGGATCTGCACATCGGGGGTTTCCGCATCGTCGTCGGCCAGGGACTCGCCAATCGAGAGGCTCGGATCGATGTCCAGCGGCGCATCAAGGGATGCCGTGTGTTCGTTGAGGGCCAGGATCGCCCGCACATCCGCCACCGGCCGATTGAGCCGACGGGCCACGTCCTCGATGGTGGTGTCGCCGTTACCTGCCGCTTCCAGCTGGCGCTGGGCCCGCAGGACCTGATTGAGTTCCTTTACCACGTGCACCGGCAGGCGGATGGTGCGCGACTGGTTCATGATCGCCCGCTCGATGTTCTGGCGGATCCACCAGGTAGCGTAGGTCGAGAAGCGGAAGCCCCGTTCGGGGTCAAATTTCTCAAGGGCGTGGATCAGGCCGAGATTGCCTTCCTCGACCAGATCAAGCAGCGGAATGCCCCGGTTCAGGTAATGCTTGGCGATGTTGACGACCAGGCGCAGATTGCGCTCGATCATCTTTTGCCGTGCCGCGAAATCCCCCTCACGCACCCGGCGCGAGAGCATCAGCTCTTCTTCCGCCGTCAGCAGCGGATTGGCGCCGATTTCGTTGAGATAAAGCTGAGTGACGTCACCGAGAAACTCGGCGGTTTCAGGGGTTGGCGCAGGAACTTCGAGGAAGACCTCGACCTCCGGAGGCAAGTCCGGTTCGGTGGTTTCCAGTTCCTCAGGTACGGCCGGTTCGTACATGGAGCCCTCACTGCGTCATGGAGTGAAACTCGGGTGTGGCACACACTGCACCACACCCGCCAGACCGGTACTCACGCGAAATCCAGCAGCGACGAAGTACGGCGTCTATAGTCATTCATATCACTACATCCACCCGCTTCGACCGTAAACCCGAAAGCTCAGCGGGGTGGGAGGTACTTGCCCGGATCAACCGGCTTGCCCTGCCGGCGGATCTCGAAGTGCAGCTTCGGGCGATCGCTGTCAGTATCGCCCAGTTCAGCAATTTTCTGCCCCTTGCTTACGGCCTGCCCTTCCTTGACCAGAAGACTCTGGTTGTGGGCATAAGCGCTCAAGTAGCTGTTGTCGTGTTTGACTATCACCAGTTTGCCATAACCACGCAAACCCGTGCCGGCATAAACAACACGACCGCCAGCAGCAGCCAGCACCGGGTCACCCGGCTTGCCCGACAGATCAACACCCTTGCTCGATGTTTCATTGAAGCCGGCGATGATCTTGCCGGAGGCCGGCCAGGCCCAGTCGATCTTGTCGTCACTGCCAGCCGGCTTGGCCGGTTCGGCCTTCTTGTCATCCTTCGCCTCAGGCTTGACCGGCTCGGCCTTGACTTCCGGCTTGGCCTCGGGCCTGACTTCCGGCTTCGCGTCGATCTTTGCCAGTACCACCGGCGCCTCCGGCTTCTGGGCCAGAGCCCAGGCCTGCTCGGAATACGCCACCTTGCCGCCCTTCGGTTCGCGACGCACACCGTCGCTATTCACCACAGCCGCCGCCGGACGAACCTCACCCCCGTTCGAACTCACCGGCCGGCTGACCGCAGCGGACTCCGGTGGCCGGACACGCAACTCCTGCCCCACCTCGATCAGATTGGCGTTTTCAAGGCCACTCCAGGCGGCGATGTCCCGGTAATTCTGCCCCTGATCAAGGGCGATGCGAATCAGGGTATCGCCGGGTTTGACGATGTAATAACCGGGACGCGCCACCGGTGTCGACGGAACCGGTACCGGTGACTCGGGCTTGCTCTGGGCGCTGCTGCCCGGGCGGGTACGTTCGGCAACCGGGGCAGGCGCCTTGGTGGCACAACCGGCAACGGTCAGGGCGATGAGAAAACTGCTGATACAAACGCGGGACAACATCATTCGTTCAAGGTACATCATTCAGTGCCGGGCAGCAGCGGGACAAAGCGCACTGCGTCGAGGCGTGTTTCTCGGATGCCGCGTGCCGTGCGCTCGATGAGCACCAGGACCTGCTCCGCAGCACCCACCGGCAAAATCAGGCGACCGCCTTCGGCGAGCTGCTCGACCAGGGCGGGCGGCACTTTCGGGGCAGCAGCCGCAACGATGATGGAGTCGTAGGGTGCGG
Organism: Zoogloea oleivorans; assembly: GCF_008107625.1. Classification (GTDB taxonomy): domain Bacteria; phylum Pseudomonadota; class Gammaproteobacteria; order Burkholderiales; family Rhodocyclaceae; genus Zoogloea; species Zoogloea oleivorans. Next base: position 328,343 of record NZ_SDKK01000001.1, on the reverse strand, counting down.
CCTCCCGCAACCCATCACTACCATCGGCATGTTTCAGGCGCACATTCGGCAGACGCAGATGCCGCAGGTTACTGCGCGCCCGGTCAAGGAGCGGACGCAGGCGCTCGATGGAATAAACCTCGGTTGCCACGTGGGACAGCACCGCCGCCTGGTAACCGCAACCGGTTCCGACCTCCAGGGTCTTGCCGAGTTCGCGACCGGTGCGCAGAAGTTCGATCATCCGGGCAACGACAAAAGGCTGGGAAATCGTCTGCTGCAGGCCAAGAGGCAGGGCCGTATCTTCGTAGGCGCGGGAAGCCAGGGCTTCCTCGACAAACAGGTGACGCGGCACGGCCATCATGGCAGCCAGCACGCGCTCGTCGCGCACGCCCTGCTCGCGAATGCGCTCCACCATGCGCGTCCGCGCTCGCAGCGCGGTTTGCATCGCAACCCGCAGCACTTCGCTGCTCATTTGCCCAGCCAGTCGCGCACGGTAGTGATCTGGCCCTGATGGGTCAGATCGATCTGCAGCGGAGTAATCGACGCGTAGCCGTTGGCCACCGCGTGGAAGTCGGTGCCCTCGCCTGCATCCTGGGCGGCGCCGGCGGCACCGATCCAGTAGACGGTATCGTTGCGGGGGTTGGTGGTCTTGATCACCGGCTCGGCCTTGTGACGCTTGCCGAGGCGGGTGACCTGGATGCCCTTGATCTGCTCAAAGGGCAGATCGGGCACATTGACGTTGAGCAGGGTCGGCACCTTCACCGGGTCACGCTGGAAACGTTCGACCAGTTCACGGGCGATGCGCGCCGCGCCGGAGAAGTCGGAGGCACCCTTGGCAACCAGCGAGATGGCAATGGCCGGCACACCGAGCAGGAAACCTTCGGTAGCCGCCGCGACGGTGCCCGAGTAGATTGTGTCGTCGCCCATGTTGGCGCCGTGATTGATGCCCGACACCACCATGTCCGGCAGCTCGTCGAGCATCCCGGTCACGGCCAGATGGACACAGTCGGTGGGGGTGCCATTCACGTAATGGAAGCCGCTGGCCGCCTTGCGCAGGGACAAGGGCCGATCGAGGGTCAGGGAGTTGCTGGCGCCGCTTCGATCACGCTCGGGGGCCACCACGGTGACTTTCCCCACCTGGGAGAGGGCAGCCGCGAGAGCCTGCAGACCAGGGGCAAAATAACCGTCGTCGTTGCTCAGCAGAATACGCATTGGGAACCGGAACAGGCTTTCTCGAATGGGATGCGGAATCGCGAAACGCCCGTTTGGCGCGGGCAGGGCCCGATACAACGACAGCGTGCGAAACACCACGAATAGGGACCGAGTTTAGCAGAGTCGGCTTCCCTGCAGCTAGGCGCAAACGGCCCGATGCTAGCCGCCGCTTGCCGCGCCCCGACCGGGCACAAAAAATAATCGGGTGAATCTGTAATTTTTGTGAAGCTACCCCGTCTACCCTTGCAGACAACGCTTTCCAGGAAAAACCATCATGCTTATCCGCCATCCCGCCGACATACTCCCGTCGGAAATCACCGATTCCGCGGTGTACCTGGAACGCCGCCGCTTTCTTGCCCAGGCCGGGACGCTGGCCCTCGCTGGCGCCCTGCCGGCCGGCCTCGCCCACGCAGCCGGTCAAAGCCTCGGCCCACTCATCAAAAGCCCCTTGAGCATCGGCGAAAGCCAGACGCCCTACAAGGCGGTGACCACCTACAACAATTTCTACGAACTGGGCACCGACAAGGAAGACCCGGCCCAGAACACCCACCGCCTCAAGCCCGCCCCGTGGACGCTGCGTATCGAAGGCCTGGTGAACAAGCCCCAGACCATCGGTATCGAGCAACTCCTCAAGCTCGTTCCGCTCGAAGAGCGCATCTATCGCATGCGTTGCGTCGAGGGCTGGTCGATGGTCATCCCGTGGGTCGGCATTCCGCTGGCCAGCCTGCTCAAGCTGGCCGACCCGCAAGGCAGCGCCAAGTACGTCGAATTCATCTCCCACTACGACAAGGCCACCATGACCCGCGGCGTGCTCGACTGGCCCTACAACGAAGGCCTGCGCCTCGACGAAGCCCGCAACCCGCTGACCATCCTGGCCGTAGGCCTGTACGGCGAAGTCCTGCCGGTCCAGAATGGCGCGCCGGTACGTCTGGTGGTGCCCTGGAAATACGGCTTCAAGGGCGCCAAGTCGCTGGTGGCGATCCGCCTGCTGGAAAAGCAGCCGAGCACCGCCTGGATGAAGGCCGGACCGTCGGAATACGGCTTCTACGCCAACGTAAACCCCGAAGTCGACCACCCGCGCTGGAGCCAGGCCACCGAGCGGCGCATCGGCGAATTCACCAAGCGCAAGACCCTGATGTTCAACGGCTACGCTGACCAGGTCGCCTCCATGTACTCCGGCATGGACCTGCGCCGCTACTTCTGACCTGCATAGCAAGACCAAGCCATGACTCCCAGCAATTCCCAACTTGCCACCATCAAGACAGTCCTGTTTGCGCTCTGCCTGATTCCCGCCTTTCTGCTGTGGCGCAGCTTCGAGATGGACAGCCTCGGCGCCAATCCCATCGAGGCCATCACCCGCAACACCGGCGAATGGACCCTGCGCTTTCTGCTCATCACCCTCTGCGTGACGCCCCTGCGCAAGTACAGCGGCTGGCACTGGGTCGTGCGCCTGCGCCGCATGCTCGGCCTGTTCGCCTTCGCCTACGGGGCCGCCCACCTGTCCACCTACCTGTGGCTCGACCAGTTCTTCGACTGGCAGGCCATCGCCAAGGACATCCTCAAGCGCCCCTTCATCACCGTCGGCTTCGCCGCGCTGGTACTAATGACGCCGCTGGCCCTCACCTCCAGCAATTTCGCCATCCGCAAGCTCGGCGGCCGCCGCTGGCAAAGCCTGCACCGGGCAATCTACCCCATCGCCATGCTCGGCTGCATCCACTTCTGGTGGCTGGTCAAAAAGGATGTGACCGAACCGCTGATCTACTCGGTGATCCTTGCCGTGCTGCTCGGCCTGCGGGCCTGGTGGCGGGAGCTGGAGCGCAGAAAGCAGCTGGCCGGTAGCTACCTGCAGCAGCCGAGATTTGAAGGCAAGGTCATCAAGATCTTCGCCAAGTAAGACCTCCGCCGGCCACGCCACCAAAGCAAAAAGCCTGCACTCACCGAGCCTGAAACTCGGTGCGTGCAGGCTTCTGGTGCCTCGACCCAGCCAGGAAAAAGCTCAGCCCTTCGGCCGGATCGCCGACTTGGGCCGGAAGGCCTTTGCCACGGTTTCGTTCGTCTCGATGTACGGCCCGCCGATCAGGTCGATGCAGTAAGGCACCGCGGCAAAGATGCCGGGCACTTTCTGCGTACCGTCGGCAGCCTTCAAGCCTTCCAGCGTCTCGGCAATCGCCTTGGGCTGACCGGGCAGATTGATGACCAGCGTCTTGCCGCGGATCACCGCCACCTGGCGCGACAGGATCGCCGTCGGCACGAACGCCAGGCTGATCTGGCGCATCTGCTCGCCAAAGCCCGGCATCACCTTGTCGGCAATCGCTACCGTCGCCTCGGGCGTCACGTCGCGGGGTGCTGGGCCGGTGCCGCCGGTAGTCAGCACCAGCGCACAGCCCACCACGTCACACAGCTCGACGAGCGTTGCCTCGATGTTCGCCTGGTCGTCCGGAATCAGCCGGGTTTCGGTGCGAAACGGCGTTTCGAGGGCCTTGCCCAGCCAGTCCTGCAAGGCCGGGATGCCCTTGTCTTCATAGACGCCGCCGGAAGCCCGATCGCTGATCGAAACCAGGCCGATCACCACTTCATCGTTCATTCTTCAGCCTCGTCGGACTCATCGTCGAAGTCTTCGCTGTCGACGCCACCGGTTTCCAGCTCGCGCAGGACACGGAACAGTTCGCGGAAAGCCCGCGGCGGCTTGTTGAGTTCCTTCTCCTTGAGCGCGTTGCGACGCATGACGCGCAGCTGCTGCAGATCGACGCCGGGGTGCTTTTCGGCGATCTCGTGCAGCGTCTTCTCGTCTTCGAGCAGGCGGTTGCGCAGGGCTTCAAGCTTGTGCATGCGGGCTGTCTCGACCGCCGACACGCCGCGGAAGGCGTCCAGTGCGGCACGCACCGGCTCCGGGTCGACGTTGCGCATCAGCCGGCCGATGTACTGCAGCTGGCGGCGCTTGGCTTCGTGGGCGGTGAAGCGCTGGTAGTCCTTGACGGCGTCGCGCAGATCTTCGTCGATAGGCACCTTGGCCAGCCGCTCCTTGCCGAGTTCGGCCAGTTCGCGGCCGAGATCCTGCAGGGCTGTACTGTCGCGCTTGAGCTGCGACTTGCTCGGGCCGGCGTACTCTTCTTCTTCGTGCTTGTGTTTGTGTTTGGCCATATGGGCTGGAAAGACTCGGGAAACGGTTAAGATTATAGCCTTTAGCCCAGCCTTAACCCGGAACGCCATGGCCGACACCCGTTTCAGCTTCAGTCAGGACAAGCTCAAGACCATTGCCGACGACATTCTCAAGTTCGCCAAAAAGCGCGGCGCGTCGGCCTGCGAGGTGGATGTATCGGAGGGCTTCGGCCAATCCGTGAGCGTCCGCCGCGATGAGGTCGACACCATCGAATACAACCGCGACAAGGGCGTCGGCGTCACCATCTACGACGGCCAGAAGCGCGGCTACGCCAGCACTTCGGACTTTTCGAAGGAAGCCCTCAAGGCCACCGTCGATGCCGCCGTGTCGATCGCCCGCTTCACCGCCCCCGACCCGGCCGCCGGCCTGCCGGACAAGGAACTGCTGGCCACTGACTTCCCCGATTTCGATCTTTACCACCCGTGGAACATCCCGGTCGAAGAAGCCATCGAGATCGCCCGCCGCTGCGAGCGCGCCGCCTTTGCGGTGAGCCCGGAGATCCGCAACTCGGAAGGGGCCAGCATTTCGATGCAGGAATCCCACTTCATTTCGGCCAACAGCCTGGGCTTCATGGGCGGCTACGCCAGCTCGCGCCACTACCTGTCGTGCTCGGTGATTGCCGGTGAAGGCGACGACATGCAGCGGGACGACTGGTACACCTCCAAGCGCGATCCGGCCGAACTGGCCGACGCCGACGAGATCGGCACCTTTGCCGCCCGCCGTGCCCTCGCCCGCATCGGCGCCCGCCAGATCCCCACCTGCGAAGTGCCGGTGCTGTTCGAAGCGCCGCTGGCTGCCGGCCTGATCGGCGCCTTCGTGCATGCGGTGAGCGGCGGCGCCCTGTACCGCAAGTCCACCTTCCTGATGGACAGCCTCGGCAAGGCCGTCTTCCGCCCGCACATCCAGATCGCCGAACGCCCGCACCTGGCCAAAGCCTTCGCCAGCAGCCCCTTCGACGACGACGGCGTGGCCACCAAAGACCGCGAAATCATCATCGACGGCGTGCTGCAGGGCTACTTCCTCAGCACCTACTCGGCGCGCAAGCTGGGCATGCAGACCACCGGCAACGCCGGCGGCAGCCACAACCTGCTGGTCAAATCCGGTCAGTACGACCTGGACGGCCTCGTCAAGCAGATGGATCGCGGCCTGCTGGTCACCGAACTGCTCGGCCACGGGGTCAATTACGTCACCGGCGACTACTCCCGCGGCGCCGCCGGTTTCTGGGTCGAGAACGGCAGGATCCAGTACCCGGTGCACGAGATCACCATCGCCGGCAACCTCAAGGACATGCTGATGGGCATCCAGGAAGTCGGCTCGGACGTGCTGGTGCGCGGCTCCAAGCACTGCGGCTCGATCCTGGTCGACCGCATGACCGTGGCCGGCGCCTGAGTTTTACCCTTCGCCCAGATCGAAAAAGAAAAGGACACATCATGGAACGGCGTTCCTTCCTGAAACAAGCCAGTGCCGGCCTTGCCGCCGGAGCCGTGGCCGCCCCGGCCCTGGCGGCCGACCTGCCCACCATCAAGTGGCGCCTGGCGTCGGGCTTCCCGAAAACCCTCGACGCCATCTTCGGGGCCACCGAAACCGTCGCCAAGCGCGTCGCGGCGGCCACCGGCGGCAAATTCCAGATTTCTCTTTTCGCCGCCGGCGAAATCGTCCCGACTGCCGGCGTGCTGGATGCCGTCAAGGACGGCACCGTCGAAATGGGCCATGCTGCGTCCTACTGGTACATCGGCAAGGATCCGGCCCTGGCCTTCGACACGGCGCTGCCCTTCGGCCTCAACAGCCGTCAGCAGAGCGCCTGGATGTTCGATGGCGGCGGCCTGGAGCTGATGCGCGAGTTCTTCAAGGAATACAACATTTACAACATTCCCTGCGGCAACACCGGCACCCAGATGGGTGGCTGGTTCCGCAAGGAAATCAAGAGCCTTGATGACCTCAAGGGCCTCAAGTTCCGGGTTGGCGGCCTGGCCGGCCAGGTGCTTGCCAAGATGGGCGTGGTGCCCCAGCAGATCCCGCCCGCCGACATCTACCCGGCGCTTGAAAAAGGCACCATTGATGCCACTGAATGGATCGGCCCCTACGACGACCAGAAGCTCGGCTTCAACCGCGTTGCCAAGTACTACTACTATCCGGGCTGGTGGGAGGGTGGTCCGCAGTTGTCCATTTACGTGAACACCAGGCACTGGGCCTCGCTACCCAAGGAATATCAGACCATCCTGGAAAATGCCTGCATGTACGCCCACGCCGAAATGCAGGCCGCCTACGACGCCAAGAACCCGACCGCCCTCAAGCAGTTGATCGGCTCCGGCACCCAGCTGCGGCCCTTCCCCCATGACATGATGGCCGCCGGCTACAAGGTCGCCACGGAGCTGTACGAAGAAACCGCGGCCAAGAATCCGAAGTTCAAGAAGATTTACGAACCCTGGAAGAAATTCCGCGATGACCAGCTGCAATGGTTCGCGGTAGCCGAAAACCGCTTCGACAACTTCATGCAGGGCATGCGCCACAAGACGAAGAAGTGATCCCGGATGAATTTACGCTGCACGGCAACATAGGGTTTTCCTGACTATTGACTGCTGCGGGGCTCATGAATAATCCGCTCACAATCTGTACCCATTCCAATAAGGAGACAAAGTGGAACGACGTTCATTCATCAAGCGAGCCGGTGTCGGCGTAGCTGCCGCAGCAGTTGCAGCGCCATCCATGGCGGCCGACCTGCCCACCATCAAGTGGCGCCTGGCCTCCAGCTTCCCGAAGAGCCTCGATACCATTTTTGGTGGCGCCGACCTGGTGGCCAAGCGCGTGGCCGCCGCCACCGGTGGCAAGTTCCAGATCCAGGTCTTCGCAGCGGGTGAAATCGTCCCCGGCCCGGGCGTGATGGATGCCGTCAAGGATGGCACCGTCGAATGCGGCCATACCTGTTCCTACTATTTCGTCGGCAAGGACCCCACCTTCGCCCTCGACACGGCCATCCCCTTCGGCCTCAACAGCCGCCAGCAAACCGCCTGGATGATGAACGGCGGCGGCCTTGAGCTGTTCCGCGAATTCTTCAAGGAATACAACATCTACAACATCCCCTGCGGCAACACAGGCGCCCAAATGGGCGGTTGGTTCCGCAAGGAGATCAAGACCCTCGAAGACCTCAAGGGACTCAAGTTCCGCTGCGGCGGCTTTGCGGGTCAGGTGCTGGCACGGCTTGGCGTGGTGCCCCAGCAGATTCCCGGTGGCGACATCTACCCGGCACTCGAAAAAGGCACCATCGACGCGGCCGAATGGATCGGCCCCTACGATGACCAGAAGCTCGGCTTCAACAAGGTCGCCAAGTTTTACTACTACCCGGGTTTCTGGGAGGGTGGCCCGCAGATATCCCTGTACGTAAACCAGAAGCAGTGGGCCTCGCTGCCCAAGGAATACCAGACCATCCTGGAAGACGCCTGCATGTACGCCCACGCCGAAATGCAAGCGCGCTACGACGCCAAGAACCCGACCGCCCTCAAGCAGCTGGTCGGCTCCGGCACCCAGTTGCGCCCCTTCCCCAACGAGGTGATGGCTGCCGCCTACAAGGAAGCCCACGAACTGTACGAAGAAACTGCGGCCAAGAACCCCAAGTTCAAGAAGATCTACGAACCCTGGAAGAAATTCCGCGACGACCAACTGCAGTGGTTTGCCGTGGCAGAAAACCGCTACGACAACTTCATGCAGGCTGCCCGCAGCGCTTCCGCCAAGGCCGCCAAGAAATAAGCTCCCTCTTGACGGGTACAGGGGCCGCGCATTGCGCGGCCCCTTTTTATTTGGGAGGATTCCATTCCACCCGCCCCGGGGAGAACCCGAAAATGATCGCCGCCTTTGCCCTCCTCCTCGCCTTCCAGCTCGCCGGCGAAGCCCTGCGCGTTGCCCTGCACCTGCCGGTTCCCGGTCCGGTCATCGGCATGGCGCTGCTGCTGGTGTATCTGATCATCCGCCGCGGTCCCAGCCAGCCCCTGCGCCAGACTTCCGGCACCCTGCTGCAGAACCTGTCCCTGATGTTCGTGCCGGCCGGCACCGGCGTCATGCTCCACGCCGGCCGACTGGTCGACGAAGCCTGGCCGATCACCATCGCGCTGGTCGCCAGCACCGTGCTGGGCCTCGCAGCCACCGGGCTGACCCTGCATTTTCTGACCCGCGACCGGAAAACGGGAGAAACGCCATGAGCCCTCCGGACAGCATGACGGAAATCTGGGTCTACCTCACCGCGCAGCCACTGCTGTGGCTGACCCTGACCCTCGCCGTATATCTGCTCGCCATGGCCCTGCACCGCAAGGCCGGCGGCCACCCGGCCGTCAACCCGGTGCTGGTCTCGGTAACCGTGCTGGTCAGCCTGCTGCTGGCCACCGGCACCCCCTACCAGCGCTACTTCGACGGCGCCCAGTTCGTGCACTTCCTGCTCGGTCCGACCACCGTAGCGCTGGCCATTCCACTCCACGGCCAACTCAAGCGGCTGCTGGCAATGGGGGGGCCGCTGCTCATCGCCCTCGTCGTCGGCTCACTCACCGCCGGCCTGTCGGCCTACATCATTGGCGCCCTCCTCGGCGCCAGCGCACCGACCGTCGCCTCCCTGGCCCCCAAGTCCGTCACCACGCCCATCGCCATGGGGATTGCCGAACGACTCGGCGGACTGGCCTCCCTCACTGCGGTATTCGTGATCCTCACCGGTATCTTCGGCGCGATCTTCGCGGCCGGCATCCTCAAGCGCCTTGGCGTCAAGGACGACGCCAGCATCGGCTTCGCCATGGGCCTGGCCTCCCACGGCATCGGCACCGCCCGGGCCTTCCAGATCAACGAGCAGACCGGCGCCTTCGCAGCGCTGGCGATGGGCCTCAATGGCCTGTTCACCGCCCTGACCCTGCCCTGGCTGCTGCCCATGCTCTCACCGCTGCTCCGCTAGACGCTACGTAAATCAGGGTTCCCCTCAAGTTGTCCCCTCCTCATGCGGCCCCGATAATCGGGGTCGCGTCTTTTTACTGCACCGCTCCCAATGGACTTGTTGATCGACGTAATCCTGCGTGCCGGCCGCTCGGCGGTCGAACTGTCCTTCTTCGTGCTGCTGCCGGTGATGGTGGTCATGCTGTCGCTGATGCGCCTGCTCGAAGCCCGTGGCGTGCTCGACTGGGTGGTGGCCAGACTAGCGCCGGCACTCCGCCCGGTCGGACTCACCGGCCTCGGCGTTTTCGCCGCATTGCAGATCAACTTCGTGAGCTTCGCCGCCCCGGTCGCCACCCTGGCCATGATGGACCAGCGCGGCGCCTCCAGCCGTCATCTGGCAGCCACCCTGGCGATGGTCATGGCCATGGCCCAAGCCAACGTCTCCATGCCGATGGCCGCTATGGGCCTGCACTTTGGCATCGTCCTCGGCTGGTCACTGGTTGGCGGACTGGTGGCTGCAGCCGCCACCTACTACGGCTTCGGCCGCAGCCTCAGTGCCGTCGAGCACACCCTCGACGAAACCCTCCAGCATCCGGTCGCCGAAAGCGCCAAGGGCATTCTCGACGTCATCAACCGTGCCGGCGCCGAAGCCTTCAAGATTGCCGTCGGGGCCATTCCCATGCTGGTCCTGTCCCTCACCGTGGTCCTCGCCCTGCGCCGCCTCGGCGCGCTGGACGCCCTCACCACCGTGCTCTCGCCCCTGCTGCTCGCCATCGGTGCCGACCCGACCCTGATCCTGCCGACCCTCACCAAATACCTGGCCGGCGGCACGGCGATGATGGGCGTGATGGACGAAATGCTGCGTGCCGGCACCGCCAGCGCCGCCACCCTCAACGGGGCCAGCGCCGGCCTGCTGATCCACCCCCTCGACATCCCCGGCGTGGCGGTGCTGATCTCGGCGGGCCGGCGGGTTGCCGACGTCTGGAAGCCCGCCGCCCTCGGCGCAGCAATCGGCATCCTGGTACGCATGGCGGGGCATACGCTGATCGGTTGATTCATGCTCACCCAGTTCGCCACCAAGACCAGCGTCGAGGTGCTATTCGCGCCCTTTGCGATCAAGGAGTGACGACCGATGCGGCAGTGCGGCATTTCATTAGGCGAAATCAGGGGTCCTGCGTTAACATCGCTGACTACTGATCGACAGGCAGAAAATCCGTTGTCCACGCAAGAAACACCCGCGAAAAATCCGATCCAGGTCATCGAGCGCATGATGACGCTGCTCAACGTCCTCGCCGAGCATCCCGATCCGGTTCCCCTCAAGCAACTCGCCATCGAAACCGGCCTGCACCCGTCTACGGCTCACCGCATCCTCGGCGCCATGACCAGCAGCGGCTTCGTCGAACGCAATGAAACCGGCATCTACCGCCTCGGCATCCGCCTGCTGGAGCTGGGCAGCCTGGTCAAGTCACGCATCTCCCTGCGGGAAACCGCCATGTCGGCCATGCTCAAGCTCCACGCCACCACCGGCGAAAGCGTGAACCTCGGCATCCGGGCTGGCGACGAAATCGTTTACGTGGAGCGTACTTCCAGCGGACGCTCCGCCGTGCGGGTGGTGCATATCGTCGGCGCCCGCGCCCCGCTGCACACCACCGCCACCGGCAAGCTTTTCCTCGTTGAGGATGGCCCCCAGAAGGTCAAGGACTACGCCAAACGCACCGGGCTGCCAAGCTCAACGCCCACCTCCATCACCACCCTGCAGGGCCTCGAGAAGGAACTCGACAAGGTGCGTCGACATGGCGTGGCTTATGACCTGGATGAAGTCGAAAATGGCGTGCGCTGCATCGCCGCCGGCATCCGTGACGACAGCGGCGAACTGGTGGCCGGCTTGTCCCTGTCCACCCCGTCGGAACGCTTCAATCCCGATTGGGCGCCCCTGATCCGCCAGACTGCAGACGAAATCTCCGCATCCCTCGGTTACATCCCGGCACCGGCCCGTTAGGCCACCGCGACACAGCCGAAAAAAGGGCGCCGCAAGGCGCCCTTTCTACACTCAGGCAGGCATGGATCAGGTCGCCGGACCCCGCATGTTGGCAGCCAGTTTCTGCTGAACCGCCGCACTCTCCAGCCAGCGCTTGACCCGCTGGGCATCGGCCACACGGGTGAAGCGGCCGAAGGAGTCGAGCAGGACGATGATCATCGGCTTGTTGAGCAACCAGGCCTGCATCACCAGGCACTTGCCCGACTCGTTGATGAAGCCGGTCTTCGACACGCCGATCTGCCAATCGGGGCTGCTGACCAGCGCGTTCGTGTTGTTGAACTGGCGCGGGCGACCGTTGAGGGAGACGGTGTAGTTGGCCGTGGTGGAAAACTCGCGGATCAGCGGATAGCGGGACGCCGCCGACACCATTTTGACCAGATCGCGGGCACTGGAGACGTTGGCTGAATTGAGACCGGTGCTGTCCATGAAGCGGGTTTCACGCAGGCCGAGGGAAACCGCCTTGCGGTTCATGGCCGTGACGAAAGCAGGCAGGCCGCCCGGATAGTGGCGCGCCAGGGCAGATGCAGCCCGGTTTTCGGACGACATCAAGGCCAGGCGCAACATGTCTTCGCGGGGCAGCTCGGTACCAACCGGCACATGGGAGCTGCTGCCGCGCAGCGTATCCACATCATCGCTGGCGATGGTGAGAATATCGGTAAGGCTGAGACGCGCATCCAGCACCACCATCGCCGTCATCAGCTTGGTGATGGAGGCGATCGGCAGAACTGCATCGGAGTTTTTCTCGAGCAGCACATTGCCGGTGGCCTGGTCGGCGATCATGAAGGCCGCCGAATGCAGGAGCGGATTGCCTTCGTTGTCCATATCCGGCGCCACCGACGCAAAAGAGGCGCGCTGGACGTGGGACGACGTGGCATGCCGGCCGGGCTTGCGCACACTGGCAACCCGGGAAGCCTTCGACGGGGCCGACTTCGCCACTTTCTCGGACTTGTTCGCGGCCTTGGCGGAATGCGCCTTCTTCGACGACTGACGCTGCGATGCAGCAGAAACGTCGCCGGAAGCCATCGTACCGAGGACAAAAACACTCAGCAGGGCAAGTACGGTATTACGGATTTTCATCGTTTTTCAAACTGAATCGTGAGCCGGAAGAGCGGGCTCTTCCGGAGTAACAAATCTTCGCGACAGATGTGTCTCGCGGGCGGCGTTGCCTCCCGACTGGCCGACGTCCTGCTTCGAGGTCGGTTTCCACGCCGGGAGTGTGTCAGACAGTAACGGCAGACTTCTCATTCAAAATAATGGCTTATTTTAAATTTTTGAAGTTTTTTGTGAATGATTTTTTCCACTTTTCTTTGTAACAGTGCCAGCGACGTCAAACGGACGCCTGTTCAGCCTTCGTCAATCCGCAAAAAGCGGGCCAGCTCGGCCCGGCGACTCATCGCATCGGTGTAGCCGAGCTGCATCAGGGAACGGGTATAGGCACGCTCGAAAAGCAGGTAGGAGAGTAACACCGAGCCATTCTTCCGCATGGCACCAATTCCGCGCAGAACCAGCCTGAGGGAGTTCGGCAGCGCATTGCGGTGGCGGGTCGCCAGATAATCCAGGCGCTGGGACGGAGCAATCACCAGCGTCTCGATGGGTTTCAGGGCAATGCCAGCCTCAAGCCGCTGCTCCGCAGTGAATGCACTCAGGGTGGTGTTGATGCGCTCGAGACGCTCCAGGTCCATCGACAAGCCATCGAGAAAGATGCTCGACATGGCGTGGCCGGCCACCTGGGCCGGTGACGGATAGGTGTCGGAGCGCTGACGGGCCTCCTCTGAACGGCGCCCGCCGGCAATCACCAGAATCCGGTCGGCTCCCAGGTGGATGGCCGGGCTGATCGGCGCCAACTGACGCATGGAGCCGTCGCCGAAATATTCGCGATTGATGCGTACCGCCGGAAAAACAAAGGGAATTGCGCTGGAAGCCAGTAAATGATCCACCTTCAGCTCGGTCCGGATGCCGACACGCTGGGCGCGTCGCCAGGGTTCGAGTGAATCCGCCCCCTGGTAAAAGGCCAGGCTTTCGCCGGAGGTGTAACCGGATGCCGTCACCGAGATCGCATGCAGATGACCATCGGCAATCGAACGGCCGATGGCGCTGAAATCCAGCTGGGCCTCGAGCAACTCGCCCAGCGGCGCATTGTCGAGCAGCGAGCGGGGCGACTGGTTCACCAGCCAGCCGAAGAAAACGGCCGATCCCCAGCGCAACACCGATTCGGCGATCGCGAGAGTATCGGCGCGGTAGACATGGTCGACCCGCAAGTTGCGCCAGATGAAGGCGAGCTTGCGCACCGCCTCGTCGAAATTGGCCGAAAAAACCGCCAGTGCCACCGCATTGACGGCACCGGCGGAAGTCCCGCAAACGATCGGAAACGGATTTTCGGCGCGCTTGCTGCCCCACACATCCCGAATGGCGAGGAGCGCGCCGACCTGATAGGCCGCACGCGCACCACCGCCAGTGAGCACCAGCGCCGCCCTGCCCTCAGCCATACCGTCTCCCGTGATTTATCTCACGAGTGTAACGGCAACATGCGGCCGAGGCCTAGACGCTACCTCAGCGACCGGCTTCGACCACCGTCAGCGCCGTCATGTTGATGATCCGCCGCACCGTTGCCGTTGCCGTCAGGATATGAACCGGCTTGGCCGAACCAAGCAGGATCGGGCCGATGGTCATGCCTTCGCCAGCGGCGGTCTTCAGCAGATTGAAGGCGATGTTGGCCGCGTCGAGGGTCGGGAAGATCAGCAGGTTGGCATCCTCGCTCATCTTGGCGTTGGGGAAGACCTGCTTGCGGATGCCCGCATCCAGGGCCGCATCGCCGTGCATTTCGCCTTCGACGTCGAGTTCGGGATGCTCGGTATGCAGCATCACCAGCGCCTTGCGCATCTTTTCGGCGGTCGGCGAATTGTCGGTGCCAAAGCTCGAATGGGACAACAGCGCGATGCGCGGCTGGATACCGAAACGACGCACTTCATCGGCGGCCAGACGGGTCATTTCAACCACCTGCTCCGGCGTCGGATCGTAATTGACGTAGGTGTCGCACAGGAACACCGTGCGCCCCGGCAGGGACAGCAGGTTCATGGTGTAGAAGTTGCGCACGCCCTTCTGACGACCCAGCACGGTTTCAACGAACTTGAGGTGCAGGCCGTGCATGCCGTAGGTGCCGCAGATCATCCCGTCGGCGTAGCCGAACTTGAGCAGCAGCGAGCCGATCAGCGTGGTGCGGCGACGCACTTCGCGCTTGGCGTAGTCAACCGACACGCCCTTGCGCTCCATCAGCGTGTGGTAATGCGACCACAGCTGGTCGAAGCGCGGATCGGAATCCGGATTGACCATCTCGAAGTCGATTTCCGGACGCAGACGCAGGCCGAAGCGTTCGATGTTGTCCACCACCACTTCCGGACGCCCGATGAGGATCGGCCGGCACAAGCCCTCGTCGACCACGGTTTGCACGGCGCGCAGCACGCGTTCGGCTTCGCCTTCGGCAAAGATGATGCGCTTGGGCGCCTGCTTGGCGGCCTGAAACACCGGCTTCATGACCAGCCCGGACTGCCACACGAAGTTGTTGAGCTGCTGGCGATAGGCCTCGAAATCGGTGATCGGCCGCGTCGCCACGCCCGACTCCATCGCCGCCCGGGCCACTTCCGGCGCAATCTTGACGATCAGGCGCGGATCGAAAGGCTTCGGAATGATGTACTCGGGGCCAAAACCGGAGACGTTCTCGCCATAGGCCGCAGCCACGATGTCGGAAGCCTCGGCGCGCGCCAGCTCGGCGATCGCCTTCACGGCGGCCATCTTCATCTCGTCGGTGATGGTCGTGGCGCCCACGTCCAGCGCACCGCGGAAGATGAAGGGGAAGCACAGGACGTTGTTCACCTGGTTCGGATAATCCGAACGGCCGGTAGCAATCAGCGCATCGCTGCGCACCTTCTTGACCTCTTCCGGGAGAATTTCCGGGGTCGGGTTGGCCAGCGCCATGATCATCGGATTGGGTGCCATCCTGGCGACCATCTCCGGCTTCATCACGCCGCCGGCAGAGAGACCGAGGAACACATCGGCGCCCTCGATCACCTCGCCCAGCGTACGGGCCTCGGTCACCTTGGCGTAACGGTCCTTGATCGGGTCCATCAGCTTGGTGCGGCCCACATAGACCACGCCTTCCAGGTCGGTCACCCAGATGTTCTCGACGGGAATGCCGAGCATCACCAGCAGGTCGAGGCAGGCCAGCGCGGCAGCACCGGCACCGGAAGTCACCAGCTTGACCTTCGACAGATCCTTGCCCAGCAGATGCAGGCCATTGAGGATCGCCGCGCCGACCACGATGGCGGTGCCGTGCTGGTCGTCGTGGAAGACCGGGATCTTCATCCGCTCGCGCAGCTTCTTCTCGATGTAGAAGCACTCGGGCGCCTTGATGTCCTCGAGGTTGATGCCGCCGAAAGTGGGCTCCAGCGCAGCGATCATGTCGATCAGCTTGTCTGCATCGGGTTCGTCGATCTCAAGGTCGAACACGTCGATGCCGGCAAACTTCTTGAACAGCACGGCCTTGCCTTCCATCACCGGCTTGGCGGCCAGCGGGCCGATGTTGCCGAGGCCGAGCACCGCGGTACCGTTGGTAACGACACCAATCAGATTGCTGCGGGAAGTCAGGTTCGCCGCTTCGGCCGGATCTTCGACAATCGCGTCGCAGGCAGCCGCCACACCGGGTGAATAGGCCAGCGACAAATCCTGCTGGTTGGTCAGCGCCTTGGTCGGCGCGATGGAAATCTTCCCCGGCTTGGGATAACGGTGATATTCCAGTGCGGCCAGGCGAATTTGCTCATCCATGCTGTAGTCCCTCTCCATTGTGTTTGTTTGCTGCGACCTTGCCATCATCAGACCAAAACCCCTCACGCTGCCATTCGTGACATCCACAGCATTTCATGCACGATGACTGGATTACGAAGCGGTTCGATCCGTGGCATAATACTAGGCTAGCTCATTTGGGGTTTGTCCCGATTGACACCAATAATACGCGCCGCGCCCAGGTGGCAAAAGACGCGAGTGCCCAGCCGGCAGGACTCCCAAGCCGGCAAGAATGAAACAACGCATCCGTAACGTCCTGGAGAATCGTCAGATGTCTCAAAGCATTGCCGAAGCCGCCATCGCAGCCGCCCCCGAATACGTCAAAAACCAGAAGCTCAAGCAATGGGTTGGCGAGATCGCAGCACTCACCGAACCTGAGCGCGTCGTCTGGTGTGATGGCTCGCAAGAAGAATACGACCGCCTGTGCGCCGAGATGGTCGACGCCGGAATGCTGGTCAAGCTGAACCCGGAAAAACGCAAGAACTCCTTCCTCGCCTGCTCCGACCCTTCCGATGTGGCGCGTGTTGAAGATCGCACCTACATCTGTTCGGTCAACAAGGACGATGCCGGCCCGACCAACAACTGGGAAGAGCCGGCCAAGATGCGCCAGACCCTGAACGGTCTGTTCAAGGGTTGCATGCACGGGCGCACGATGTACGTGATTCCGTTCTCCATGGGTCCGCTCGGCTCTCCCATCGCCCACATCGGCGTGGAAATCTCCGACAGCCCGTACGTCGTCACCAACATGCGCATCATGACCCGCATGGGCAAGGCCGTGTTTGAAGTGCTCGGCGCCGACGGCGAGTTCGTGCCCTGCGTGCACACGGTCGGCGCACCGCTTGGCCACGGCGAGAAAGATTCGCGCTGGCCCTGCAACCCGACCACCAAGTACATTGTTCATTATCCCGAGACCCGCGAAATCTGGTCTTACGGCTCCGGCTACGGCGGCAACGCCCTGCTCGGCAAGAAGTGCTTCGCCCTGCGCATTGCCTCCAACATGGCCCGCGATGAAGGCTGGCTGGCCGAACACATGCTGATCCTCGGCGTGGAAAGCCCCACCGGCGAGAAAACCTACGTCGCCGCCGCCTTCCCGTCCGCCTGCGGCAAGACCAACTTCGCGATGCTGATTCCGCCGAAGTCCTTCGACGGCTGGAAGATCTCCACCGTCGGCGACGACATCGCCTGGATCAAGCCCCGCAAGGAAGCCGACGGCACCACCCGTTTCTACGCCATCAACCCGGAAGCCGGCTTCTTCGGCGTCGCACCGGGCACCTCCGAGAAGACCAACTTCAACGCGTTGGCCACCCTCAAGGAAAACATCATCTTCACCAACGTCGCGCTGACCGACGATGGCGATGTGTGGTGGGAAGGCATGACCAAGGAAGCCCCGGCTCACCTGATCGACTGGCAAGGCAAGGACTGGACGCCGGAGCTGGCCAAGGAAACCGGCCGCAAGGCTGCGCATCCGAACTCCCGCTTCACCGCCCCGGCCAGCCAGTGCCCGTCCATCGACCCGAACTGGGAAGATCCGGCTGGCGTGCCGATTTCCGCCTTCATCTTCGGCGGCCGTCGTGCCACCACCGTGCCGCTGGTGTACCAGGCTTTCAACTGGAACTACGGCGTCTACATGGCTGCCACCCTCGGTTCCGAAACCACTGCCGCCGCCTTTGGCGCCCAGGGCGTGGTCCGTCGCGATCCGTTCGCCATGCTGCCGTTCTGCGGCTATCACATGGGTGACTACTTCAACCACTGGCTGAAGATGGGTCACACGGTCGACCAGGCTCCCGGCATCTTCTGCGTGAACTGGTTCCGCATGGACCAGGATGGCAACTTCATGTGGCCCGGCTTCGGCGAGAACATGCGCGTCCTGAAGTGGGTTGTCGACCGTGTCCGTGGCCGCGTCCACGCCACCGAGAACGCCCTCGGGTGGATGCCCCAGTACGAAGACATCGACTGGACCGGCTCCGACGTCACCAAGGAAGAATTCAACGCCTTGGTCAAGATCGACGCCGAAGCCTGGAAGACCGAGCTGGCCGGCCACAAGGAGTGGTTCGACAAGCTGCAGGATCGCCTCCCCAAGCAGTTCATGCTCAAGCGCGAACTGTTCGAACTGGCCCTGTCGGTGTAATTTCACAGCCGCCGCGAGGCTGCTCTGAAACCGCAAAAAAGCGTCGAGCAATCGGCGCTTTTTTGTTTTGCAGAAGAAAGTACAGGTATGACCCGCATCGCCCGCCGCATGGCCGACATCCAGCCCTTCCACGTGATGGAAATCCTCAAGCGCGCTCACGAACTGGCGGCCGCGGGTCGGGACATCATCCACCTCGAAGTGGGCGAGCCGGATTTCCCCAGCCCCCCACCCATCGTCGAGGCGGCCCAGCGCTTTCTGGCCGGCGGACACGTCCATTACACCCCGGCACTCGGCCTCACCGCCCTGCGCGAAGCGATTTCCCGCTTCTACCAGGATCGTTTTGGCGCCGATGTGTCGCCGGAACGCATCATCGTCACGCCCGGCGCCTCGGGCGCACTGATGCTGGCCCTGGCAGTGCTCACCGATCCGGGCGACGAATGGCTGCTGCCCGATCCGGGCTACCCGTCCAACCGCCATCTGGTACGCAGCTTCGAAGGCGTGGCCAAGGCGCTCCCCGTGGATGCCTCCAGCCGCTTCCAGCCGACCCCGGCGCACGTGGAAGCGGCATGGACGCCGCGCACCCGGGGCCTGATGGTCGCCTCACCGGCGAACCCGACCGGCACCCTGCTGAGCCAGGACGAAATCATCGCATTGCAACAAACGGTCAGCGCCCGAGACGGCGTGCTGATCGTCGACGAGATCTATCAGGGCCTCAACTACGGCATCGAGGCGAGCAGCGCGCTGAGCCGGCTGGATGACGTGTTTGTGGTAAACAGTTTTTCCAAGTATTTCGGCATGACCGGCTGGCGCCTGGGCTGGATGGTCGTTCCGCACGCCTATGTGCGCGAGATCGAAAAGCTCGCCCAGCACTTCTTCATCTCGCCATCGACCCCGGCCCAGCACGCGGCACTCGCGGCCTTCGCACCGGGAACCCTGGAAATTCTCGAAGCCCGCCGCCACGCCTTCGCCAACCGGCGCAACGCACTGCTGCCAGCCCTGCGCGAACTGGGCTTTCGCTTCGCAACGGAACCACAGGGCGCCTTCTACCTGTACGCCGACATCTCCGGGCTGGCCGACAGCAGCGAAAGCCTGGCAAAACGGCTCATCGAAGAAGCCGGCGTCGCCACCACGCCCGGCCTCGACTTCGGCGATAACGCCCCCGAACGCCACCTGCGCATCGCCTACACAACCGACGAAGCGAGGCTAGTCGAAGCCGCAGAACGGATTCGCAAGGTACTGAAAAATTAAGGGGGAAGAACAAAAGGTGACGCCAGCTGAACAGCCAGCGTCACGGACAAGCCTCAGACGCCGACGAATCGGCTGCCGCTGCGGGCAGCCTGGCTCAACTGGGCTTTCACAGCCATAACCTTGTTGGCGTAGGGTGCCGAGGGATCGCTGGAACCGTTGAACTTCTGCAGAGCCATTTCGATCGAGCCGGTGCTCTTGATGTATTCCTTGAGCACAAGGGCTCCAACACGGATGTTGGTATCGGGATCGAACATTGCCCCCTTGTCAGACTTCACATCAATCTTGTCGGGATGCCATTTTGGAATCACCTGCATCAGTCCCTGGGCACCCATCGGGCTCTCGGCAAAGGGATTGAAACGGGACTCGATGGCCATCACCGCCACCAGCAGCAAGGGGTCCACACCCACACTGCGCCCGGTTTGCTGGGCTGCCGCCAGGAGCGGCTCAAGCGCCACTGCGGAAACCTGGTAACGCTTGGCTACGTATGTCTTGACCCGCTGGAGATCGGGGCTCAACTGGGATGACGGATTCTCCGCCACCTGGATTACGTCTACTTCCGGCTCATCAATGACCGCGCTGGCGGACGATTCACCGGTCAAACTACCGAGGGACAAGCCTTGTACGCCGTGATTGGCAATACGTGATGCAACAAAGAGAGTAACGATAAGGCCAGCGACGAGAAGACCGCCGTGGGCGAAGTGAAGCATGAATGAAGCCGCGTGACGTGCGTACTTCGCGATACGAGTTGCGAACATGGGCTCTCCTTTCTGTGGCCACAATCCATCGAACGCGCGCGCAGGTCTGCCTCACAAAGCAATGAGACAAGCATCCGGTTGTATCACCCGACAGCCCAAAAACAACAGGGCGGAGTTCAACTCATCAGCCAGTGAAACGGCCAACGGCATTCAAAAGACTAGGTCGCCAGGGGTTGGATCCAAACACGCTGACGCAACCAGACAGCGTGCCAAAAAAAGCATCAAAACCAGACCTTGAGATGGTCAGTAACCAGGAGTGAGAATCCCGATCATGCAGCGGTTTCGACACCGACGTGTAACAAAAAAATTGCGTGCTGCATTGCACACAGACTGCATTCTATTGATTCGACTCACTTTTGTCAAGTCGGCGGGATTGACACCCCTTTCCAAACGATGCCTTGGGCATGTTTTTGACTCGGAGCACGAAGTCCCTGTAGGCTCACACCCCCGCGCCTGATTGGCGAATCCAGGCTGCCGGCCGGTGTGGCAGGAAGTGTTCCAGCCAGCCATTTTTCCTTCGACAACGCAATGATCAACGACTCGACTGCTTCTCCTGAAAAAGCCCCCTTCCTCCCCTCCGACGGGTGCGAATTAAGCGTTCTGATGCCCTGCCTCAACGAATCGGCGACCCTGGGCATCTGCATCGCCAAGGCGCAGGCCAGCCTGGCCAGGCTCGGCGTGTCGGGTGAAGTCCTGATTGCCGACAACGGCTCCACGGACGGCTCGCAGGCCATTGCGCAAGCGGCTGGAGCGCGGGTGATCAATGTACCGGTGCGCGGCTACGGTGCCGCCTTGCGGGCAGGCATCGACGCCGCCCGCGGACGCTTCATCATCATGGCCGATGCCGACGACAGCTACGCCTTCGATGCCATCGATCCCTTCCATGCGGCCCTGAAGCAAGGCCACGAGCTGGTCATGGGCAACCGCTTCCTCGGCGGCATCGCCCCGGGCGCCATGCCGCCCCTCCATCGCTACCTCGGCAATCCGGTCCTGAGCTTCATCGGGCGCCTGTTCTTCCGCATTCCGGTGCGTGATTTCCACTGCGGCCTGCGAGGCTTCAACACGGCAGCCATCCGCGCCCTGAAACTGCAAACCACAGGCATGGAGTTCGCCAGCGAAATGGTCATCAAGGCATCGATGGCGCAATTGAAGATCTGCGAGATTCCGACCACCCTCAAGCCAGACGGCCGCAACCGGCCACCCCACCTGCGCAGTTGGCGGGACGGATGGCGCCACCTGCGCTTCATGCTGCTGCTGTCGCCGCGCTGGCTGTTCTTCTACCCGGGCCTGCTGCTGTTCATCAGCGGCCTGCTCGGCAGCCTGTGGATCCTGCCGGAGACGCGCATCGTGGGCGGCGTGGGTTTCGACATTCACTCCCTCCTGTACGCCTCGGCAGCCAGCGTCGTAGGCATGCAGATGGTGCTGTTCGGCATCCTGGCCCGGTGCACCGGCAGTTGCCTGGGTCTGCTCCCCCACTCACCGCTCACGCGCTGGCTGATCGCCAAATTCAGGCTGGAGCTCGGGCTGCTGGTCGCCGTGTTCATCGTCATCTGCGCCCTTGGCCTGGCCTGGCAAACGCTGGCTGGCTGGGAAACCGGTGGCTTTGCTGCGCTCAATCCGAGCGCCACCATGCGCCGTGCCATTCCGGCCGCCGCACTCGGGATCAGCGGCATGGAACTACTCATCGCCAGTTTCTGGCTGACATTCCTTCAATTCACACTGGACCGCCGTACTCAATGAGCACCCAGCACGACGCCAACGCGAACACACCAGCAGGCCCGGGTTTCCACCTCGCCTGCTGCCTGACATACACCCTGCTGTGCCTTGGCTGGAGTATCTGGGCGGGCCGGGATCAAAGCTGGGACCAGCTCAACTACCACCTCTACGTTGCCCAGGCCTGGTGGCAGAACCGCCTGCCGGAAGAACTGTTTGCCGCCAGCTCGCAGGGATACCTCAACCCCCTGGCGCACCTGCCCTTTTTTGCGGCGTACAGCACGGGCTGGCACAGCATCCTGATCACCGTTACGGTTGCTGCGCTGCACAGCATCAATCTGTGGCTGCTGCACTTCATTGCCGTCGAACTCACGCCACCAACAAACCGGCTGCGCCGCCTGATGGTCTTTTGTGGCGTGCTGCTTGGCGGGCTGACCCCCGCATTCCTGATCGAAGTGGGCAGCAGCTTTACCGACGTGATCGTGAGCATTCCGTCCCTCGGCGCATTGCTGAGCCTGCTTTACTGGCTGCGTGACTTCAATCCCCGCTCATCAAGACACACCTGGCGCCTGCTGTACCTTGCAGGGCTGCTGGCGGGAGTCTCCATGGGACTCAAACCCTCTGCCCTCGTTTTCTGCGGCGCCTTGGCGCTTGCCGCAACGCTGGTGGCCGGGTCTCGCGGCTGGAGCGTACTGTGGAGAACCGCCGCCAGCGGATTCGCCGGCCTTGCCATCACAGGTGGCCCCCACGCATTCATGCTGTGGAAAAATTTCGGCAACCCAGTTTTCCCCCTCTTCAACAGCCTGTTCGCCTCCCCCTGGTTTCCTGCCGAAAGCGTCGTCTCCGATCGTTTTAGGCCCGAATCCCTGATGGTCGCATTGCGCTACCCGCTCGACCTTGCCAATGCATTCCAGCGCCCAGGATTCGAAGGCATCGCCGTGGATGTACGCCCGCTCTGGCTGATCGGCGCGCTACTCCTCGTCACGGTGCTGAGCCGATTCCGTAAAAAAGAAGGCAGGACCCAGCACGGCGCGAACCCGGCGGCAGCGAAACTGTTCTGGCTGACCCTGCTCATTTTCATGCCGGCGTGGCTATACACGAGCGGAAACACCCGCTACGCCATACAGGGGCTTCTCCTCCTGGGACCGGGGCTCGCCTGGACCGCCCTGCGCATCCCCGGCCGCAGCGACATTTGGCCCTTGCTGGTCATCCTGCTGCCACTGACTGCCCAAGGAACCGTCAGCCTCACCCTCAACGCCGTCCGACATGAGAAACGGGACTGGACGGAATCCTGGTTTGACCTGGAGATGCCGGACAAGCTGCGAACACAACCCGCTTACTATATTTCCCTTCAACTCCAGTCATTTTCCAGCCTGAGCGCGGAGCTGGCTCCCGCATCCCGCTTCATCAACGTGATCGGGCAAAACACGCTGAATCCGGCCGGACTGGTCTGGACCACGGTACGCCAGCGTCACCAGCACAGCGGGCTGCCATGGCGTACGCTGTATCTGGTCCCGATCCTTGCCGAGTCAGGTGGCGTCCCGCTCTCCAGCCTTGATGTGCAGGATGCCCTGCTGTCGGAATACGGCTTGCAGACACAAAGGAACGACTGCCAGTGGCTTGTGCTTGACGGCAAGGGCAGACCTCCCCTGCACTGGCAGCAGACGACCCCGAGTGACACCTACACCCTTGAGATGCCGCGTAGCGTAATCATCAGCTGTGCCGTGACGGATGCCCCGCCCATGCCTGCCGAGGAGGCCGCCCGCCGCAAGAACATCGATGAAAGGATGGCCTGGTGGACAAGGCATTGTCCTGCCTACTTTGCCCCTGCAGAAGCGTGGAGCGAGCAAATGCCGAGACAACGACGCCGCTTTTTCGCCAGCACGGAAACCCTTCTCCTAGAATCCGGAGGTCAGCTGATCACCGCCAAGCCTGGCGTCGGCGGCAATGTCACGGTTCTGGAGGATGCACAGCAACGACATCTGCAGGAAAACTGCCCTGAGATGCCCCCCAGGGGCCGGACGCAGATACCTTGATCGAAACAACCTGAATTCGCTCAAACAACACAAGCCAAACCGATCATGAACCCTTACCGACAGCGCATATGGTCAATGCTCAAGCCCATCCTCGAAGCACAGGGTCCTTTGGACAAGGTGCTCGACTTCGGGTGCGGCGACGGCTGGTTCGCCAGCCAGGTGCTCGCCCACATGCAGGTCCGGGAACTGGTGCCGCTTGATGTCAAACGACGCGAGCATGTTTTTGTGGAGCCTTTGATCTGCACGCCCGACGCGCCACTCCCCTTCCCAGACGAAACTTTCGACTTGGCCTACTCCGTCGACGTGCTGCATCACTGCGCGGACCCGTTCAGGCAACTGGATGAGCTGACCCGCGTCTCCAGGCGTTACCTGCTCCTCAAGGATCACAACTATTCCAGCGCAACGGGTCGCCTCGCCCTCGCGGTACTGGACGAGCTGGGCAACCGAAAGTTCGGAATCCCCTCCCCCTACAATTACCAGCATGCCTGGAGCTGGACGGACCATCTGGCCCGCCGCGGATGGGTCCAGAAAATATTCATTCACCCAGCCCCCTGCCACGTTGGCCCCCTTGGCCTGCTGACCAATTCGCTGCAGTACGTGGCTCTCTATGAACGGGAGCCGGGCTGATCATTACCCGCAAAACTCCATCCCCGATGGGCGATGAAATTGAACGCGGTCAAGACCACGGCAATGCCGGCACTCGCCAGCAGGTAATGAACACCCGCCCCACTCACCAGTAAGGCCATCAAGCCAAGACTGGCGAGAAAACTGGAAAGGTTGACGGCAAGATAGCGCGTGTATTCCGCAAACCAGGCCGTCGAGGTAGAGGCAAAGGTCCATTGCCGGTTCAAAGCCCAGCCGAGCGTGTTGGCGATGACGATGGAAATCAGCATTGACACCAGGTAATGCAGACCGGCCAGCTCGGTACCGACGTAGAGCACCAGGAGGTTGGTCAGGAAACACGCCCCCCCCACCGCCAGAAAACGCCACCATCGCCTGTCTTGAAAAAACATCACATAAAAGCCCGAAAACAGAAAACCCATGCACCCCAGAATGAACCCGCCCATTTGGCGCCACGATGCCTACACCCTGAGGAAGCTGGCGACAGCCCTCCAGGGCATCGTCAATAAGCTCGTTTCGGGGGGCTTGCTCACGGCAACGGGCACGGTTGTCGACTTCGGGGCTGGTGACACCCCCTACCGACCACTGTTCGCGCCTCACTGCGGAAAGTACCTGGCCTGCGACCTGACAGCCGGGCCGCAGATCGACATTGTATTCAAGCCGGGCGAAGCGCTCGATCTTGCTGCCGCATCGGCCGATTGCGTCGTCTCCTTCCAGGTGCTCGAGCACGTCTGGGATATCGATGCCTATCTGGCAGAATGCCGCCGCGTTCTTGCCCGGGACGGACGCCTCGTGCTATCCACCCACGGCACCTGGCTGTATCACCCTCACCCCACCGACTACCGCCGCTGGACCCGCGACGGCTTGTGCAAGGAACTGGAAGAACGCGGCTTCGAGGTGCTTGACGTGCACCCCATCGTCGGCCCGCTGGCCTGGACGACCCAGTTCCGCACCCTCGCCTATCACCATGTCCTGTCGCACCTGGGCCCACTCGGACGACTTTGCGGAGCAGGCTTGTGCGCACTGATGTATGGCCGCATGCTGCTCGAAGACCTCATTACCCCCAAGGCTCTTCGCGAGACCAACTCGGCCATCTACATGCTGGTGGCCCGCCCCCGCCACACCGACTAGCCCCCATTCATGTCCAGCCAGCCAGCCACCGTCAAACCGCGTCTGCTTGTCGTTACCCATTACTTTCCCGCGCACCGGGGTGGCGTGGAAATCGTTGCCGGCGAACTGGCCTCCCGACTCAACAAGCACTTCGCGCTGCGCTGGCTCGCCGCAGACTGCGACCCGGCGCCGTCCCTGCCGAATGCACGCATCGACGGGCAAAAGGCCTGGAACGGCCTGGAGCGCTTCGGGCTTCCCTGGCCGCTGTGGGGCTGGCGCGGATGGAAAACCCTGTATGGCGCCGTGGGCGAGGCCGACATCATCCACCTCCACGACTTCATTTACCCGGCAAACATTGTGGCGTTCTGCCTCGCCCGTCTTCGGCGCAAGCCGGTCGTCATCACCCAGCACATCGGCGACATCGACTACCGCAACCCGGTCCTCAGGGCCGTGCTGAAAGGCGTCAACCGAAGCTTCGGACGCCTCATTCTGGGCCGTGCCAGCCAGGTGGTCTTCATCAGCCCGCGGGTGAAGGAGATCTTCCGGAGCTTTACCGCCTTCCGCTCGGGCCCCGTTTACTGGCCGAACGGCGTGAATACGCAGATTTATACGCCCCTTGCTCCCCCCGAACGCCTTGCTCGCCGGGCCGGCCTGGGGATTTCGGCCGACCAGCCGGTGGTTCTGTTCGTCGGACGCTTCGTCGAGAAGAAGGGACTGGCCTTTATCCGCCAACTGGCGGCCCTACGCCCGGACTGGCAGTGGTGGTGCGCCGGCTGGGGACCCGACGGCCCGTGCCATCCAGACACCTGGGAGCTCCCGCAAGTGCGTGTCTGGAAAGGGCAGCATGGAGAAAGCCTGGCCGAACTCTACCGAATGGCCGACGTGCTCGTTTTGCCCAGCTACGGCGAGGGCTTTCCATTGGTCGTCCAGGAATCACTGGCCTGTGGCACCCCCACCGTCATCTCGGAAGAAACCGCCGCTGGCGCGCCGGCGTTTCCACGAGCGATCCGGGCAGTCCCCTACTCCCCCGCCACCACACAACCCGAAGAATGGCTAACGGCGCTGCAGGACATGCTCACCGCCAGCGACATGGCGGAAATCCGTACGGACGCAGCCGTCTTTGCTCGCAAAAAATGGGACTGGGATCACCTCACCTCCCAGTACGTAGCCCTGTTTTCCCACCTGCACAAGGAAAGTGTGCCGCGCTAGATGCCTAGCCCGGCCTGGCGGTAACGGGAAACGGCCAGCGCATGAGGTCCACCGACGCGGCGTCTCCGCCGCCAGCCACACCCCTCAGCAGCCCGGCGATTCTCTCCGGGGCGTCGATCCCTGCGAGCACATCCCGCAGGAAGCACCAGTCGAAAAACGGCCCCGGATCGGTCTTGCGCCCCGGAGCCACATCCGAATGTCCGACCACATCGGCAATCGGAAAACGCTCGCCCAAATCCACCAGCAATTCGGCCAGCACCTGATACTGAACAGGCTCAAAGGGCAACGTGTCGCAGCCTTCAAGTTCGACACCAATGGAAAAGTCGTTGCAGCGTTCCCGCCCTTTCCAGGTTGATGCACCCGCGTGCCAGGCACGCGCCTCGGGCGGAACAAACTGGATCAACTCACCAGTGCGCCGGATGAAGAAATGGGCGGAGACCCGCAGATGCTGGATCTGCGCGTAGAACGGATCTTCGGATGGGTCGAGACAGTTCAGGAACAGTTGCCTGACGCCCGGACCGCCGAAGCGATCCGGGGGCAGGCTGATCGCGTGAACGACGACAAGCGACACGGCCTCATCGAGAGGACGGCTGTCGCAGTTGGGCGAGACTTCGACTCGGCAATTTTTCATGAATCCTAGGGCCTGCTTTTTACGCATGCGGCCTTCAAATGCAACAAGACCGCCGCAGCGGTCTTGTTGTTTCAACAAATCAAACTAACGAAACAGTTATTCCTTCTTGCACCAACCCTTATCTACACAACTACCAGAGTTCTTCCACGTGATGTTGGTGCCATTGACATCAAGCGTCGGGGTCAGGATAGAGATGACACCATCAGCCGCTGAAGTCGCGGTACCTTTAATAATGCCATTGGTTGTCACCAAAGTGGCCACGTTGGTGGTAGCGGCAGGTGCAGACGGTACGCCAAGCAGTCCGTTACTGCAACCAGTGAGCGGCGTCGTCGGGTTGGTCGGATTGTCCGCCGCACACACAGCCACAGCCTGCTTGTAGGTATCGCTCAGGGTCAGCACTTCGCTGAAACGGGCCTTCTTGGTGTAATCCTGATACTGGGGAACAGCGACCGCGGCCAGAATGCCGATGATCGCGACGACGATCATAAGTTCGATCAGTGTAAAACCGGCTTGCTTCTTCATGATGAGAACCTCCACTTGCTTGGTTGAATTCAGTCAGGGTTTTGCGACCCGTCCGGTTTCTTACAGGCAATTGACGTGCCAAAAATACATAAAAATGACTTTCTCCTTTTGAATCAGGCGACTCGTCGTGTCTCGTGAAAAAAGTCACACTTTTCAACAGGCATTTCCTCATCAAAAGTGACGCTTTTCGTCACGCCACCTGCCGAAATGCGTCAGTCATAGCTTGGCGTCAGGGCCGGTATCATCAGTTTGCGTGCCGCGTCGAGGCATGAACAGCATCTGGCGCTGGGTCGGGCCGAGTATCTGCGCAAGGGACACCCGATCAAGGCTGGCGAAGAAGGCTTCAAGGGCCTCGGCCAGCACACCCTTGAGCTGGCAACTGGCAGTCAGCAGGCAACGGCTGTCCTCGTTGAAGCACTCCACCAGCGCCAGGTCCGTCTCCATTTTGCGGATGACATCGCCGACTGAAATATCCGGCGCAGGGCGGGCCAGACGCAAGCCACCGCCCTTGCCGCGAAGCCCTTCGACGAAGCCATTGCGGATGAGCTGGTTCACCACTTTCATGAGGTGCGCCCGCGACACCTGGAAACGCTCGGAAATCTCCTGGATTGTCGCCAGGCGATGGTCGTTGGAGGCCAGAAAAATCAGGACGCGCAGGGCGTAATCCGTGTGCTGGGTGATGTGCATGGCGGACGGGACGGGAAATCGACTTGACCCCGCCAGTATAAGGGACACTCCATAAAGATGCATTTTTGTTGACTCTTTTAAAGATGCTTTTTATATTCAGCTTCAAGAACCCGACAAAACACCCACCAGAAAGAGCGCCATGACCCTGCCAGCCCCAGCCCCGCACGAACATCCGACCCTCGCCGAAGCCAGCGCAGTGATGCGCAAGGCCTATGAACAAGGCTGGATCAGCACCCGCGACGGCAACATCTCGGTGGCCATGAGCGACCGGCGCGGCTTTCTCGTCTCGGCCAGCGGAGTCGTCAAGCACAGCCTGGTGCCGACCCAGTTCGTCTTCGTGCCCAACGGCGAAACCGGCGCACCATCGGCCGACGCCTACCCGCCTCCGTCGGGCGAACTGGAACTGCACCGGCGCATCCAGGCAACGGTCGGCAGCGGCCCGCTCACCGTGCTGCATCTCCACCCCACCCACACGGTGGCCGCCCTGTATGCAGGGCACCGGCTGGCTGAGCTGTGCGCCAATTTTCCGGAGGTGACCCGCTACACCCGCGTCGGCGCCGACGTGCCGGCCCTGCCTGCCACCAGCGAGGAACTCGCAATTGCCTGCGAAGCGGCGTTCCGCCCCGCCCTCGGCCCGATGCCGCACATCGTCGGTCTGGATCGTCACGGCGTGGTCGCTGTCGGCCGCAACCCGTGGGAAGCCTTCGAGCACGTGGAACGGCTGGAACACATCTGCCGCATCGTTCTGAGCGCCGGTCTCCCCAGCCCTCGGATGTCAGACTTCAGCCCGACGACACGTACGGAACCAGCCTAGTCGGACTGCAGTCCGACCTACAGAAACGCGGGTGGGATGACCCAAAGGGAAACGATCATGGACGAAACCGGCGACAAAGTGCGTACCAGCCGCATTCTATGGATGCACCGCTGGAGCCCCCGGCTGCTGTCCTTCCGGCTGACCCGGGCGCCGGGCTTCCGCTTCGTGCCGGGCCAGTTCGCCCGCCTCGGCCTGACCAAGGCCAATGGTGCGCCGGTGTGGCGCGCGTACTCGATGGCCTCGGCGAACTGGGAGGATTACCTGGAGTTCTACTCGATCGTGGTACCCGACGGCGCCTTCACGTCGCGCCTGGAACAACTGGCCGTTGGCGACGAGGTCATGATCGAAAGCCAGCCCTTCGGCTTCTTCACCACCAACCGCTTCGCCGACGGCCGCGACCTGTGGCTGCTGGGCACCGGCACCGGCCTCGCTCCTTATATGGCGATCCTGCAGGACGAAAGTACCTGGCAGCGTTTCGAACGCCTGATCCTTGTGCACTGCGCCCGCAATGGCGAAGACCTGGCCTACCGGCATGAGATCGCCGCACTGCGCACGCATCCCCTGTGGGGCGAGCATGGCCACAAGCTGATCTACCAGCCGGTGGCCACCCGGGAGAGCCTGCCGGGCGCGCTCCAGGCGCGCATACCCGAACTCCTGCGGGATGGCACGCTGGAATCCCGGGTGGGCATCCCGCTCACCCTGGAGAACTCGCGAATCATGATTTGCGGCAGCCCCGAGATGGTGCATGACACCCACAAAGCCCTGATGGCGCGGGGCTTTAGCCTCAGCAGACTGGCGGCCCCCGCCCAGATTGCAGTCGAAAATGCCTGGTAAGCGACCCGCGAACGCTTAAAATGCGCCTTTGTTTGGTGCGCAAATCCACAAAGCGCACGTTACAGGTGCATTAAAACCTGGCATTTGATTTACAAACCCTTCATCCGGCAGGTTTTTTCCGCAAAACAGACTGGCACGGCACCTGCTTGGTGCTCCCCTTCGATTCTGGAGCCCAAAATGGAGCAATCAAGTAACGCCAGTAATGTTGTCTTTGTGCTGTTAGGCGCCATCATGGTGCTCGCGATGCATGCAGGCTTCGCCTTTCTCGAACTCGGCACGGTCCGCAAGAAGAACCAGGTCAATGCGCTGGTCAAAATCCTGACCGACTTTGGCGTCTCCGCCCTCGCCTATTTCTTCATCGGCTACACCATCGCCTACGGAGTCAACTTCTTCGCCAGCGCCGAAGTGCTGGCCCAGAAGAGCGGCTACGAGATGGTCAAGTTCTTCTTCCTGCTGACCTTCGCGGCAGCCATCCCGGCAATCATTTCCGGCGGCATTGCCGAACGCGCCAAGTTCCACCCGCAAAGCATCGCCACCTTCGTGCTGGTGGGCTTTGTTTACCCCTTCTTCGAAGGCATCGTATGGAACGACAACCTGGGCATCCAGCCGTGGATCGAAGCGGCCTTTGGTGCCAAGTTCCATGACTTTGCCGGCTCGGTGGTGGTGCATGCGGTCGGCGGCTGGATCGCCCTGCCCGCCGTGCTGCTCCTCGGTGCCCGCCGCGGACGCTACACCAAGGACGGCAACGTCGCCGCCCATCCGCCCTCCAACATTCCGTTTCTGGCCCTCGGCGCGTGGATCCTCACCGTCGGCTGGTTCGGCTTCAACGTGATGTCGGCGCAAACCCTCGACAAGGTCAGCGGCCTGGTCGCCCTCAACTCGCTGATGGCGATGGTCGGTGGCACCCTGGCGGCAATGGTCCTCGGCAAGAACGACCCCGGCTTCATCCACAACGGCCCGCTGGCCGGCCTGGTGGCCGTTTGTGCCGGCTCCGACCTGATGCACCCAATCGGCGCCCTGGCCACTGGCCTGATCGCCGGCGGCATGTTCGTAAGCCTGTTCACCATCACCCAGAACCGCTGGAAAATCGACGATGTGCTCGGCGTATGGCCTCTGCACGGCCTGTGCGGCGCATGGGGCGGGCTGGCAGCGGGCATCTTCGGCACGCAGGCGCTGGGCGGCATGGGCGGCGTGAGCTTCATGGCACAGGTGATCGGCACGCTCGGCGGCATCGTCATCGCGTTGGCCGGAGGCGCCATCGTCTATGGCACCCTGAAAGCCTTCGTCGGCATCCGCCTCGACCCCGAAGAGGAATACGACGGCGCTGACCTGACGATCCACAAAATCACCGCCACGCCGGACCGGGAAACCCACTGGTAAGCAATTTGAACCTGCTGGCACTGGCCGACAGCGAAAAATTCATCGCCCGCGGCCAGGTCATCCGCCCCGGCCGCACGCTGATTGTCACCAGCGCCGAAGTATTTGCGGTAAAGGACGGCCGGGAAACCCTCTGTGCGGTGTAGCCGCAAACGTTCATGGTGATGCACGGCAAGGGCGAAATAGCCGGGCCTTGCTTGACGCGGCACACCGTCTCGGACAATTGTCAGCGCCGAATCGCGAGAAACCGGTTTGATTGAAACGCCGGCATGAATCGTCACCTTGATCGACCGGTAGTTTCTGAGCGAGCGACGGTTTATCGGCCTTTGCGGACGTTGATGCTGGCACGTCTCAAGGGCCGGTGCCAACCCCCTTGCCGACGTTGAACATGAAGTCGGTCTGAATGGCCCTTACGTAAGTACGAGGAACAGTATCCGTACCCGCTGCTGTCGGTCGCCACTCCAACCTGGATGTCAGCAATGCAGTCAGACTTCGGTCCCTCACCGGGCAAGGCGTCGTTAGAGTGGCTGCTGGCGGCAACCTTCAGTGATTACTCAAGCCTCGTTCCCACCTCACCGAGGGTTGCTCCAACGGCTTGGGCAGCAGCAGTCAAAAGCACGCGGATAGAGCCAATGCCTTGCTCAACTGCGGAGATGGAGGCAAGCAACGCGGGAACGCTGGTGCGAGGCGAGACGAGCAGAAACGGACTTGACGCAAGCTTCTTCCACACGCTGGTGAATCGCCTTGCCACAGCTCTGCCGAATGTCACCTGAAGCACTAAGCCTTCGGAGAAGCAGACCGTAGCCGATGCCAGAAGAACCTGGATGCGAAACGTCTCTTCGGGGCCGAGGGTGGGGCCACGCATGAGTGCCAGCGCGGCTCCGAATGTTTCGCCAATTGACCGTTCTACTCGACCGCAAGCAACGTCGCGGGCAGCCTGATTCGACAGCGCCAGCCCGCGGGACATGTCGGCAAGTGCTGTGACGACCGGACTACCGGCGCCCCAGGTGTGCAATGCCTCATCGTGCCACGCGGTGACGGCCTGCACTGGGCCATCGCAGCAAATGGCACCCGCTGCAAACACCGCAAACCAGCCCTCGACGTTCAACTTGGACTGGGTCGGCGGGGTGTCGCCGCCATCACTTTGTATGGTCTGCTGGCGGTCAGGGAGTGATGCGAGGGTATTGAACGCTCGCTCGAAGGCAGCGAGTGCGCTAACGAACCCTGCGCCAGCCCCAGCGTTGAACTCGAACGCGAGTAGGGCCTTGGCGACGATGAACCTCACCAGCGGAAAGTTTGAGGTTCGCACTGCTTCCAACTGAACCCGGTAGACAGGAGATACGTCGCCAAGCTGCGATGCCAGGAGCCCAGCTCTGGCAATGGCCAGCTGCGTTCGCAGCGCTTGATTGGGCTGCGAAGCCCCGAAGCTGAGGCCTGGTTCCGAGGCCTTACCGAAGGGTAGGCTCAGCGTTGAGATGTCTTCCTGCTTCGAAATGGCTTCGATGAGATTGAACGTGCTATTGACGACCCGAAGGAGTGCCTCCCAATCGTCATGTCCGTCCTCCCAGGCCGCCGCTGGCAACTCGGCCAACATGTCCGAGAGCATCCGTGCCGCGCGCTGAGGCGCGCCAGCTAAGGCAGCAACGTGACTTGCGTCAACCACAAGCCCAAACCTCGTAATGGCGAGCCGATATTCGGCCGGCACAGCGGAGCCAGCAAGAAAGTAGCGCTCAGCCAGTGGCCATCGCTGAAGTCGACAGGCACAGATCCCTGCTCGTCGGAACGCGAAGGCGTCTATGGCAGTCGTTGCTTCGGGGTCAGAAATCAGGGAGTCCCAAACTGCTAGGGCGCCGACGTCATCATTAACTTGGTAGAGCGCGTTGACTCGCTGTTCGCGGATAGTGGCCGTCTCTCCGAACGCCGACGCCGCATCGGCCAGGGTCTGCATTGCCGCCGCATGGTCGTGAAGGTGCTCGCACTGGACGATTGACGTCGCCTTCGCGACCTCACTCCCGAACTGGACGAGGCCGAAGCGACGTGCAATCGCATTAGCTCGGGACAGCAACGCGACAGTTGGCGCCCATTCGGTCTCACCGGAGTGGCGTGAGGCCCAGGCACCGTGCACGAAGGCTCCACAAGAGTTCACCAGGGGCCAATGAAGCACTGCTTCAAAGGCCTGCCTCTCCTCGGCATCGGAATCAAGTTCAAGCCAGTCGAGCACTTCCGCCAAGTCTTTTAGGCCACGAATAGAAGGCGCTTGAAGCGAGAGGTAGAACTGGGAACTCGTCGCGCTTGCGGGGATGCCGTCAAGCGCACCGTTGGACTGGGCTATGAACCGAAAGCCATATTCCTCAGCCACATCGGCAGCCTCGCCCCTCAGTTTGCTCAGGGTTCCAATCGCGGCCAACTTCGACCTCAATGGAACCCGCGGATTTCTATTGATGAGCAACTTATAGCAACGCATGACCTCAAGGGCAGCACGCGGTTCTTGCTCCGGGATCTGACGAACCTCGTCGCTCCAACGGGCCAATATGGTTAGGAGCGACTCGGAGTCAACCTGGTTCGCCACAGAGAATTGAAGTTGGCGCAACATGGCGCTGACGAATGGTTTGGGTTCGAAGAAGCGCTGGCCCTCGGACAACGAAACGTACGGCAGCCAAACCAGTTGCTGAAAGACAGCGGCCGAAATCGTTTCCTCGCCGATGGTCTCCAGATTGCGAGCACAATGCGCGAGACGGGACGCGTCGTGCGCGATGTAGGCGTGGAACAGAAGCGCCGCAGCATCGGCGACATTGAGACTCCTGACGCCTGCGATCGCGTCGTAGATGTGGCTGTGGGCGAGCTGCCTGCGGTCCAATGGCCAGACCTCTGCAGCAGACCCTTTCAACATCGGAGTCACACTGAGGCGTCCGACGAGAGGCAGCTCTAGCCACTTGCCTTGCAGTGAGTCAATGACGTCGCCACCATTCATGATGCCTCCGACAGCTCGAGTCAGGCTCAGCAACATCGGGCGCGTCAGCGGGAAGGTTGCCTCCGCGGCGGTGTACACAAACGCTGCGGTCTCGGGGGAAACGGTCTCGCTCAGCATCCGGCGTGCGACCTGCTTGGCAGTAGTGATAGCTAGGGAGGTTGACGTGATGTCAGCCGGCGTGGGCGCTGGCCACCCCTTCGTGCCGAGTTCGGCAATCCTCACCTGAACCAGCTTTGGGTGGCCCCCGGTAGTGCTGCTAATGAATGCGGCCCACGCTTGTGAAAAACCCTCTGGACAGCCGTTGGTCAGACAATGCTGTTGGATCTCTTCGACCGACAGCTCAGGCACATCAATGGCTTCGATGCCCACGAAGTCCGAGAGCTGCGCGGCTTCACCCGACTCACCGCGCGCGGTCAGAAGCAAGCCACGGCCCGAGCGAGTGGCACGACTGACCAGCAGTGCCAATGCCTGCCCGTATGCAGCATTCGCACTCGGAGACAGGTCAATGTTGTCGACTACGACAAGCGAAGGAGTAGATTCATCAGCGATGCTGGCTGCTATCGCTTTCAGCAGGTTGTCGGTGTCAACTCCACTGCGAGAGGCCACCGGGAACCACCAAGCATCCGGACATAGTGCATTCGCCACAAGTTGGGCGATGGTCGTCTTGCCCTTGTAGATGGTGCCGGTAAGCAACACAGCCTTTCTTTCCGTCATTCGCAGACGAACGTGCTCAACGAGAGATGTTCGGTTCAGGAGGGGGGCTGGTGCTTGTGGCAAGGGCAGTCGCATGGCCCTTAGGAGCGCAGCCCCAAGGTCAAACGCGCCCGCTTGGAGTGCCCTCTGGAACTGCTGGTACTGCATTGCAGGAACCGGGACATGTTCCGTCGTAGCCGCGTCAATTTCCCGCAGGAGGTCTGCAAGACCCAAACGGCGCCTGGCAGACTCCGGTCGCACGAGCACGTCGCAGGCGAAGGCATGAAGTCGGTCCCGGACGGTCCCTACGTACGACAGCGTGACGTTTGCGTGGTTGAGCCGGACCACCAACCTGTCGTCGACGCTTTGCTTCACCGAATCAACGCCGGGCTGGTCCAGAAACCAATGAACCCGACGAATGAGTCGTTCCTGAACCTGTTCCGAGGTGGCCGAGGTAAGGAACGCCCTCAGCGCACTGGTAGAAGCGAGTTTTGGCACCAGGTAGGCCTGAATCCGCGCCGCCATTTCAGCATCGGTTTGGGCAATGCGCCAGGCCTCAAGTCCCGCGACCCCCTCGAACTGCGCATCTCGCTCGAGTGCAGCGGACGCGGTCGTGATGTAGTGGAAGTCGATGCGCCGAGTCGACTCCCGCAGGCTGAGAGTCCAGAAGTTCTCGAGGGCCTCATGGGAACGTTTGTTGTTGAGCGAGAGGCCTTCTGCCTCATGTTTGATCTGTCCGGCGATGGCGCCGCTCGAGGTTATTCGGTCGAGGTCCTCGGCCCCCTCTAGGAAGATGACTTCGTCAGGTGAGCGAAGCCGCAACCAGGCATCAATCGACCACCAAATCTGATACACGATGCCTCGGATAGAGGCAACCGCCTGCCGCGCGGGGTCGCCCGCCAGCTCACAGGGGTTTGAGAAGGGGTCTGGCAGGTCGTTGAGGCTGGACGACATGCGCACCAGGGTACCACCTGCCAGCGGTAGAAGGTCAAACCAAGGGTTGGGCTGCCGGCGGCTGTTATGCGCCTGATACCGGTCATAGGAATCCTCCAACCCGAACGGCAGCAAAGGCCAACAAACAGCCCCCCCTCCCCCAGCCACGCCCCCCTTCCACGCCTCGCGGCAAGCCCCTGCCCGCGCGAATCCCTCATTCGCCTCGCCGCCATGCCGCTCATCGCACACCGCCACACCCTCAATCCCGCGACGACCCCCTCCTCCGCCGTCCCTATCCTTGATCTGCCGCCTCATTCATTCAAGTTGCGGCCCCGGATGATCAATCCGATAGTCCTGAATCGTCATACGACGCATCGGAATACTGTTTTTACCTATCGAATCACTGTTCAGGCCGGTCGTATTCCTTATCCGATAGTCCGCAATCTTCATCCGGCACGTCGGAAGACTGTTTTTACCTATCGGATCACTGTTCCGATGTGCCTGATAAGCAATCCGGGCGCGCTACATTGAGTTCATCGACGTCGTAACAGATATCTGCCAGCCCGGATGTGTGTTCCGGGCTGGCAGATGGCTTTACTTTTCCTTCGCCACAATGAAAAGCGGCCGCACAAGGCGGCCGCGAGGGGTGCGAACCAAGTTCGCGCGTTGATGCGTTTAACGTTCGTCGAAACTCACCAGCAAACGGCCGCTGGTCGGGCGGGCCTGGCAGCTCAGCACAAAACCCTGGGCCATCTCGGAGCCTTCGAGGGTGAAGTTCTTGTCCATCTCGACCGTGCCTTCGAGCACCTTGGCGCGGCAGGTGCAGCACACGCCGGCCTTGCACGAGAAGGGCAGATCGAGACCGGCGTTGAGGGCCACATCGAGCACATGCTCGTTGGGCGCCATCATCATCTCGTGCTCCTTGCCGTCGAGAATGACCGACAGGGCCACGCTCTTGGCGCTTTCGAGTTCGGGATGCAGGGTGCCGATGGGCACCACGCCCTTGGGCAGCGGCGTGTTGGCGGTGAAACGCTCGGAATACACCCGGCTGGCCGGCACACCGGCGTCCACCAGGGCCTTGGTCGTGTCCTCGATCATCGCCTCGGGGCCGCAGATGAAGACTTCGTCCATGCTCTTCACCGGCAGCAGCGCGTCGATCACGGCACGCACCTTGTCGGCGTCGATGCGGCCTTGCAGCAGGTCTACTTCCTGGGCCTGGCGGGACAGCACATGGATCAGGGTCAGGCGGTCGCGGTAGCGGTCCTTCAGATCCTGCAGGGCTTCGTTGAACATCACCGAGGACATGCGGCGGTTGCCGTACACCAGGGTGAACTTGGATTCGGGCTGCTCTTCCAGCGTGGTGGCGGCAATCGACAGGATCGGCGTGATGCCCGAGCCGGCGGCAAAACCGACGCGGTGGATGGCGCGCTGCTTCTTGACGACGAAGCGGCCGTCGGGCGGCATCACGCTGATGGTGTCGCCGGCCTTGACGGACTGGGCGGCCCAGTTCGAGAAAACGCCACCTTCCACCGGACGGATGCCGATTTCCAGCTCGCCTTTTTTGGCGAGGCGGCTGCGCGGGCTGCTGATCGAGTAGCTGCGGCGCACTTCCTGGCCATCGACGACGGCCTTGACCGTCAGGAACTGGCCCGGCTCGAAGTGGAAGCGCTCCAGCTCGGCAGGCGGAATGTCGAAGGTGATGGCAACGGAGCCCGCCGCCTCGGGGCTGACGCGCTTGACGGTAAGTTCATGAAAACGGAGAGCGGACATGTCGGGTGCTCCGGAAAGCCTAGTAAGGCTTGAAATAATCGAAGGGCTCCTGGCAGTCGAGGCACTTGTAGAGCGCCTTGCATGCCGTCGAGCCGAATTGCGAAGAGACAACGGTGTGGGTCGAGCCACACTGGGGGCAGGCCACCGGCTCGGCCGCCGGGCGGCGCATGAAGCGCACGACGCTGACGTCCGGTTTGGTCTGGTGCGGCGGCGCAATGCCGTAGGCACGCAGCTTTTCCTTGGCGACGTCGCTCATCCAGTCGGTGGTCCAGGCGGGCGACAGCTGGGTGATGACGCGGGCGGCAATGCCGGAACTTTCCAGCGTCGCCCGCACGTCGTCCTCGATCTGCCCCATGGCCGGACAGCCGCTGTAGGTTGGCGTGATCACCACCTCCACGAGGCCGTCCGGGCCGCTTCTCACATCGCGCAGGATGCCGAGCTCCCGGAGGGTGACCACCGGAATCTCCGGATCGGTCAGGCCCTCCAGGGCGACCCACACCTGCTCAAGGGTGGCGGTGGTCATGGGCTTACCAGCAACCGTCGGGGTGAGCGCGGGCCAGGCTCTGCATTTCGGCGAGCAGAAAACCCAGATGCTCGGAATGCAGGCCGACCTTGCCTTGCGGCACATAGCCACGGACTTGCGGCCGGGTCAGGGTCGCTTCGGCCAGGGCGTCGTTCACCAGCGCATCCCAGGCGGCACGCAGGGTGCGCACATCCACGCCAACGCCAGCTTCCACTGCCGCGGTTTCGGCCGGGCTGACGGTCCAGAACTCCTCGGTGTAGGGCAGCAGATGATTCACTGCGGCCTGCGCCCGGGCGTGGGATTCGTCGGTGCCATCGCCCATGCGCAGCAGCCAGTCACGGCTGTGGTGCAGGTGGTAGGTGGCTTCCTTCAGCGACTTGGCGGCAATGCCGGCCAGTTCGCTGTCGGCGGACGTTTGCAGCGCATCCCACACATGCACCATCAGTGCCGAGTACAGGAAGTTGCGCACGATGGTGGTGGCGTAGTCGCGGTCGGCAACGGCGTAGCCGACCAGTGCGCCGTGATGGGGCAGCTCCAGCAGCGTGTAGTTGCGGAAGGCCTGCGAGTCGCGGAAGTAGGCCAGCTGGTCTTCCGTCGTGCCGTCGCCCTTCAGTTCGGCGGCGCGCTGGTAGAGCAGCCGGGCCTGGCCGATCAGGTCGAGGCTGACGTTGGCGAGGGCCAGGTCTTCCTCGAGGATCGGGCCGTGGCCGCACCATTCGGCATCACGCTGCCCGAGAACCACGGCGTTGTCGGCCAGATGCAGCAGGTAGTCGATGGTTGCGCTCATTACATGTGCCCCACTTCATCGGGAATTTCGTAGAAGGTCGGGTGACGGTAGATCTTGTCGGCGGCCGGATCGAAGAACTCGCCCTTCTCGTCGGGGTTGCTGGCGGTGATCGCTGCCGAGGGCACGACCCAGATGCTCACGCCTTCCTGGCGGCGGGTGTACACGTCGCGGGCCATGTGCAGGGCCTGGCTGGCGTCGGCGGCGTGCAGGCTGCCGCAATGCTTGTGTTCGAGGCCCTGCTTGCTGCGGACGAAGATTTCCCAGAGGGGCCATTCTTTAAGGGCGGTGGTGGTCATGCTGCCTCCTTCATTGCACGTTCTTGTTGTTTGCGGGCGTAGGCCTGGGCGGCGTCGCGCACCCATTGGCCATCGTTGTGGGCCTTGACGCGGGTGGCCAGGCGTTCCTTGTTGCAGGGGCCGTTGCCTTCCACGGTGTCCCAGAATTCCTGCCAGTCGATCTGGCCGTAGTCGTAGTGCTGGCGTTCCTCGTTCCACTTGAGGTCGGGGTCCGGCAGGGTGATGCCGAGCACCTTGGCCTGGGGCACGGTGGCATCGACGAACTTCTGGCGCAGGTCGTCGTTGCTGATGCGCTTGATGCCCCAGCGCATGCCTTGCGCGCTGTTGGGGCTGTCGGCATCGGGCGGCCCGAACATGGCGAGGCACTTCCACCACAGGCGGTTCACCGCGTCCTGCACCATCTCGCGCTGGGCTTCAGTGCCCTTCATCATCACCAGCAGGGCTTCGTAACCCTGGCGCTGATGGAAGGACTCTTCCTTGCAGACGCGCACCATGGCGCGCGAATACGGGCCATAGGAGCAGCGGCACAAGGGGATCTGGTTCATGATCGCGGCGCCATCCACCAGCCAGCCGATTGCCCCCACGTCGGCCCAGTTGAGGGTCGGGTAGTTGAAGATCGAGCTGTACTTGGCCTTGCCGGAATGCAGGCCTTCGAGCATCTGGTCGCGGCTGGTGCCGAGGGTTTCGGCGGCCGAATACAGGTAGAGGCCGTGGCCGCCCTCGTCCTGCACCTTGGCGATCAGGATGGCCTTGCGCTTGAGGCTGGGGGCGCGGGAAATCCAGTTGCCTTCGGGCAGCATGCCGACGATTTCGCTGTGGGCGTGCTGGCTGATCTGGCGCACCAGGGTCCGGCGGTAGGCTTCCGGCATCCAGTCCTGCGGCTCGATGCGACCGTCCGCGTCGATGCGGGCGTCGAAACGGGCCATCAGTTCCGGGTTCTCGGTGGACGGGGTCACCGCCACCGTTTTTTGTCCGGCCTGGTCGGGCACGTTGAATGACTGTGTGTACATAGTGTTCTGTCTCCTCTCGGTTAAACCCATTCAGGATCGTTACAGCAGCCAGGCGGGCTGGCGTTTTTCCAGGAAGGCAGCGATGCCGTCCTTCGCTTCGTCGGTCGCCCGCTGGCGGGCAATGCGCTGGGCGGTTTCCTCGCTCACCGCGTCGTCAATCGGACGGCCGGTCACAGCGGCAATCAGGTCCTTGGCCGCCTTCTGGGCCTGCGGTGCGCCGGCAATCAGGGTGTCGGCCAGCGCGGCAACCGCCGCATCCAGCGCCTCCACTGCCACCACTTCGCCCACCAGGCCAATGGCCAGCGCCCGCTCGGCCGAAACACGCTCGGCGCTCTGGAAGAAGCGCAACGCGTGACGCGGCCCGACAGCGCGCAGCACATAGGGGCTGATCACCGACGGGATGATTCCGAACTTCACTTCGGAGGTCGAAAACACCGCGTCGCTGGCCGCCACCGCCATGTCACAGGCCGCCGCCAGGCCGGTGCCGCCACCCAGGGCAGCGCCCTGCACGCGGGCGATGGTCGGCTTGGACATGTCCGACAAGGCCCGCAACATGCGGGCGAAGCGCCGGGCGTCGGCCAGGTTCTCGGCCTCGCCAAAGGCCGAGGCGCGCTTCATCCAGTTGAGGTCA
Organism: Zoogloea oleivorans; assembly: GCF_008107625.1. Taxonomy (GTDB): domain Bacteria; phylum Pseudomonadota; class Gammaproteobacteria; order Burkholderiales; family Rhodocyclaceae; genus Zoogloea; species Zoogloea oleivorans. The sequence goes on along the minus strand of NZ_SDKK01000001.1, from coordinate 286,914 downwards.
GCGCCGGCGGAGAAATGCTTGCCCCGCCCGGCCAGGACCACGACGCGAACACCGACGTCCCCGTCCAGCTCGGCGCAGGCCTGGCCCAGATCGGCGATGAGTTGCTCGTTGAAGGCGTTGAAGACTTCCGGACGGTTCATCCAGATCGTCGCCACGCGGCCGTGGCGTTCGACTTCGAGGGTTTCGTAGTGGTTTGCCATGCTTGCCTCAGCGGTTCGTGAAAGCCGGCTTGCGCTTCTCGACGAAGGCCGCCATGCCTTCCTTCTGGTCTTCGAGGGCGAAGGCCGAATGAAAGACACGACGCTCGAAGAGCAGCCCCTCGTTGAGGGACGACTCGAAGGCGCGGTTGACCGACTCCTTGATCATCATGACCACCGGCAGCGAATAGCCGGCGATGGCCTGGGCAGCCTTCATGGTCTCGTCGAGCAGCTGGTCGGCGGCGATCACGCGGGCCACCAGCCCGGCCTTTTCGGCTTCGAGCGCATCCATCATGCGGGCGGTGAGGCACAGATCCATGGCCTTGGCCTTGCCGACGGCACGCGGCAGACGCTGGGTGCCACCGGCGCCGGGCATGGTGCCCAGACGCACTTCCGGCTGGCCGAACCTGGCCGTGTCGGCGGCGAAGATCATGTCGCACATCATCGCCATCTCGCAGCCACCCCCGAGGGCAAAACCGGCCACCGCCGCAATCACGGGCTTGCGCGTCGTCTTGATGCGCTCCCAGTTGCGGGTGATGAAGTCGGTCTTGTAGGCGTGCATGTAGTCGAAATCCTTCATGAAGCCGATGTCGGCTCCCGCAGCGAAGGCTTTCTCGTTGCCCGTGAGGACGATGCAGCCGATGTTCTCGTCGGCTTCGAAGATATCGATGGCGGCGGCAATGCCGTCGACGACTTCGTTGTTGAGGGCATTCAGCGACTCCGGCCGGTTGATGCGAATCAACCCGACCTTGCCGTGCACTTCGTGAATGACTACGTTCGACATTTGCTGCCTCCGGAGGGGCCGCCCGAGGGCCGCCCATCTTTATTTTTTTGCACACCCTGTGGGTCGGACTGAAGTCCGACGCGGCTGGCGGAACCTGCGTTGTCGGACTGAAGTCCGACCCACAAGGGTTTTGCGATTACTGCGAGATCGTCCAGTCGCCGTTCTTCACTTCCAGCATGCGGAAGGAAGACAGGTCGAGGCCCATGTGGTCGGTGGCCGACATGGTCACCTTGCCGCTGGAGCCCACATAGCCCTTGGTGGCTTCGATGGCGTCGCGAACCTTGGCCTTGTCGGTGCTGCCGGCGCGCTTGATCGCATCGACAGCCAGCATCAGGCCGTCGTAGGCGTAGCCGCCGAAGGTGGACACGTCCTGCTTGTAGCGCTCCTTGTAGGCCTTGTCGTAGGCGGTCACGACAGGCTTCTGCGGGTCATTGGCAGGCAGCTTGTCGGCGATCAACTGAGCCGGCGACGGCAGGCGCACACCTTCGGCAGCCGGGCCGGCGAGCTTCAGGAACTCATCCGACGCGACGCCGTGGGACTGGTACAGGGGCAGCGTGATGCCGAGCTGCTTGTAGTTCTTGGTGACGATGGCCGGGCCCTGACCCAGACCGAACACGAACACCGCCTGCACGCCCGGCGTGCCCTTGATCTTGGTGAGCTGCGGGCTCATGTCGGTGTCCTTGGGGCCGTAGGTTTCGTTGGCCACCAGGGTGATGCCGTACTTGCCGGCCACCAGCTCGGTTTCCTTCTTGCCGGACTGGCCAAAACCGCTGGTTTCGGAGAACAGCGCCACCTTGGTGAGGCCGCGCTTCTTCATGTCCTCGAAGACTTTCTCGGCGGCCATGCGGTCGGTGTGCGGCGTCTTGAAGACGAACTTCTTGACCGGCTCGATGATCACCACGGCGCCCGCCAGGGAGATGAAGGGCGTGCCCGACTTCTCGGCCAGCGGCACCATCGACATGGTGGAACCGGTGGTGGTGCCGCCGATCAGGATGTCCACCTTGTCGTCGTCGAGCAGGCGCTTGGCAAAGCCGTTGGCCTTGTTGGCGTCGCTGCCGTCGTCGTAATGAACGAGCTGGAGCTGACGGCCAAGCACGCCGCCCTTCTTGTTGATGTCCTCCACGTACAACTGCAGGGTCTTCAGCTCCGGGTCGCCCAGAAAGGCAGCGGGGCCGGTTACCGACAGCACCGAACCGACCTTGATCGGATCGGCAGCCATTGCGGCCAGGCTGCCCAGCGCCAGTACGGCGCCGGCAAGGAAGGTCTTCATCGTTTTTTTCATCGGGTTGTCTCCTCTACGGGTGTTGTGTGTCAAACGCGTTCGATGATGATGGCAATGCCCTGGCCGACGCCGATGCACATGGTGCAAAGGGCATAGCGGCCGCCCCGCCGGGCCAGTTCGTAACTTGCGGTGGTCACCAGGCGGGCACCGCTCATGCCCAGCGGATGGCCCATGGCGATGGCGCCGCCATTCGGATTGACCCGCGCTTCGTCGTCGGCCAGGCCGAGGTCACGCAGCACCGCCAGGCCCTGCGCCGCGAAGGCTTCGTTGAGTTCGATGACGTCCATCTGGGCCAGCGTGAGGCCGGCCTTGGCAAGCACCTTGCGCACGGCCGGCGCCGGGCCGAAGCCCATGATCCGCGGGGCAACGCCGGCGGTCGCCATGGCGACGACACGCGCCTTCGGCGTCAGGCCGTGTTTGGCAGCGGCAGCGCCGGACGCCAGCAGCAGCGCACAGGCGCCGTCATTGACGCCGGAGGCGTTGCCAGCGGTAACCGACAGTTCGGGGCCATTGACGCCCTTCAGCTTGGCCAGCATGTCCAGCGTGGTTTCGGGGCGCGGATGCTCGTCGGTAGTGAAGACAATCGGCTCGCCCTTCTTGCGCGGGATCTCCACCGGCACCAGCTCGTCGGCAAAACGGCCGGCTTCGTTGGCGGCGGCCCAGCGCTGTTGCGAGCGCAGCGCAAAGGCGTCCTGATCGGCGCGGGAGATGCCGAAGTCGGCGGCGACGTTGTCGGCCGTCTGCGGCATCGAGTGGGTCTCGTAGAGCTTCTTCATCATCGGATTGATGAAGCGCCAGCCGATGGTGGTGTCGAAGATCGAAGCGTTACGGGAGAAGGCGGATTCGGCCTTGCCCATCACGAAGGGCGCACGGGACATGCTCTCGACGCCGCCAGCAATCATCAGCTCGGTTTCACCCGACTTGATGGAGCGCGCAGCCAGGCCGATGGCATCCATGCCGGAACCGCACAGGCGGTTCACCGTGGTGCCCGGCACCTCGATGGGCAGGCCCGACAACAGGCCGGACATGCGCGCCACGTTGCGGTTGTCTTCGCCGGCCTGGTTGGCGCAGCCGTAGATGATGTCCTCGACAGCGGCCCAGTCGACTTGCGGGTTGCGGGCCATCAGGGCCTTGAGGGGCACCGCGCCGAGGTCGTCGGGGCGCACGCTGGCGAGGGTGCCGGCATAGCGACCAATGGGCGTGCGGATGGCGTCGCAGATAAAGGCTTCAGTCATGGGGTCGTCCTCAGATCTGCTTCGGGCGCTGGTCGACAACGCGGCGGGCCTTGCCCGTCTGGGTGCGCGGGATGGACTCGAAGTCCATGACGTTCACCTTGGTCGAGATGCCGATGATGGTTTTGATGTGGTGCTGCAGCGCGCGGGCGATCTCTTCGATGGTGCCGCGGCCGAGCTTGCCGGACAGTTCGCGCTGCACTTCGCAACGCACTTCCACGTTGTCCATGTGGCCGTCGCGGGTCAGCACGATCTGGTAGTTGCCGGTCAGGCGCGGGTCGCGCAGGATCTGCTCCTCGATCTGGGTCGGGAAGACATTGACGCCGCGGATGATCAGCATGTCGTCGGAACGACCGGTGATCTTGTCCATGCGCCGGAACGAGCGCGAGGTGGGCGGCAGCAGGCGGGTCAGGTCGCGGGTGCGGTAGCGGATGACCGGGAAGGCTTCCTTGGTCAGCGAGGTGAACACCAGCTCACCCTCTTCGCCGTCGGGCAGCACTTCGCCGGTTTCCGGGTCGATGATCTCGGGGTAGAAATGGTCTTCCCAGATCACCGGGCCGTCCTTCGACTCGATGCATTCACAGGCCACGCCGGGGCCCATCACTTCGGTCAGGCCGTAGATGTCGATGGCGTCGATGCCGAGCTTGCGCTCGATCTCGTGACGCATGCCCTGCCCCCACGGCTCGGCGCCGAAGATGCCAACTTTCAGCGAGATTTCATCGGGCTTGATGCCCAGGCGCTCGAACTCCTCGGCGATGACCAGCGAGTAGGACGGCGTCACCATGATGATTTCGGGCTTGAAGTCCATGATCTGCTGGACCTGCTTTTCGGTCTGGCCGCCGGACATCGGCACCGCGCAACAGCCGGCGCGCTCAACACCGAAGTGGGCCCCAAGGCCGCCGGTGAACATCCCGTAGCCGTAGGCGATATGCACCATGTCGCCGGCCCGGCCACCCGCGGCGCGGATCGAACGGGCAACCACGTTGGACCAGTTGTCGATGTCGTTCTTGGTGTAGCCGACGACTACCGACTTGCCGGTGGTGCCGCTGGAGGCGTGCAGGCGTGCCAGCTTGGTGCGCGGCACGGCAAAGAGGCCAAACGGGTAGTGGTCGCGCAGGTCCGTCTTGGTCATGAACGGAAACTTGGCGAGGTCGGCCAGCGTCTTCAGGTCGTCCGGATGAACGCCTTTTTCAACGCAACGCGCGTGGTACGGGGCGACGTTGTCGTAGCTGTGGCGCACCGACCACTTCAGGCGTTCGAGTTGCAGGGCCGAGATTTCGTCGCGGCTGGCGGTTTCGATGGGCTCGAGATCGCCGGGCTGGGGGATTCTTGCGGTCATGGGGTGTCTCTCCTCTCCGTGTTATTCGATAAAAGGCTGCTCAGGATTTCTCGGCAGCCAGTCCGGCAATGACTTCGCCGGAAATGCGGTAGCTCTTGCCCCGGAACAGGGCGATGGTCTTGCCCGCGCTGTCCCGCACGGTCACGTCATAGACGCCGGTGCGGCCGGCCTGGGACTGCTCGACGGCTTCGGCATCCAGCGTGTCGCCTTCCCGGCCGGGAGCCAGGAAGTCGATGTTGCAGGCGGAGGCCACCGTGTTCTTGTTATAGCTATTGCAGGCGTAGGCAAAGGCGCTGTCGGCCAGCGTGAAAATCAGGCCGCCGTGGCAGATGTGATGGCCATTCACCATGTCGCCGCGCACCGTCATCGAGATCCGCGCATAGCCCGGCCGCACCGCCTCGATCTTCATGCCGAGGGCGTTGGTGGCGCGGTCGCGGGCCCACATGACTTCGGCGACGGACTCGGCCAGGGCCTGGGCTTCTGCCTTGTTGAGGTGCTTATCGGTCATGGATGTTCTTTCCGGCGGAAACCTGCTGCTGAATGAGGGGCGAGATGCGGTAGCGGTCTTCACCGTAAAACTGGCCGAGGTTGGCGAGCACCCGGCAGATGGCCGGCAAGCCTGCCAGATCGGCCCAGGCCAGCGGCCCGCGGGGGTAATTGACACCCAGGCGCATGGCCGAATCGGCACCGGCCACATCGCACACGCCCTGATTCACGGCGTCGGCGGCCTCGTTGGCGAGCATCGCCACCGTACGCATCACGGCCAGGCCGGGTACGTCAGCCAGGCGCGAGACCGAGAAACCGGCGGCCTGCAGCAAACCGATGGCCGCACCGACGGCCGGAGCAAAACAGCCCTGCGCCGCACTCATCGCCAGGCGGCTGGCCTGGGTGTAGTCGAGGGCCAGATCGATCAGCACCGTGTTGGTGATGCCGGTATCGGCAGCCCGACGGGTGGCGGTGCGGCCATCGGTCACGTAAATCACGGCGTCACCGGCTTCGGCGATACGGCCGTCGTCGGCCTCGCCCCAGCTGTAGGCAACGTCCCGCTCATGCAGCCGGTCGGCCAGCGCCAGCGCGGCGGCAGACTCGCCGTGCAGCACGATCTGGCCCGGCACACCCTGGGCGACCGCGTTCTTCGCCTGCGGGCGCTCGGCGCCGTCCCGGTAATCGTAGAAGCCACGGCCGCTCTTGCGACCATAGAAGCCGGCATCCACCAGTTCCTGCTGAATCAGCGACGGCAGGAAGCGCTGGTCGTTATAGAAAGCGTTCCACACCGAGCGGGTCACGGCGAAATTCACGTCGTGGCCGATCATGTCCATCAGCTCGAAGGGGCCCATGCGAAAGCCACCCGCCTCGCGCATCACCGCGTCGAGGGTGGCGCAGTCGGCGCCGCCTTCGTTGAGGATGCGCAGGGATTCGGCGTAGTACGGCCGGGCCACCCGGTTGACGATGAAGCCGGGGGTCGAGCGGGCATGCACCGGCGTCTTGCCCCAGGCCGCCGCAGTGGCGAACAGGGTGTCGGCAACGGCCTTGTCGGTGGCCAGGCCGGAGACGATCTCCACCAGCGCCATCAGCGGCGCCGGGTTGAAGAAATGCAGGCCGGCCAGACGCTCGGGACGCTTGAGGGCGGCACCGATGGCGGTCACCGAAATCGATGAGGTGTTGGTGCCGAAGATGCAGTCGGCGCCGACGATGGCTTCGAGATCGCTGTAGAGCTTTTGCTTGGCTTCGAGGCTTTCGACAATGGCTTCGACGACCAGCGCGGCGTCCGCCAGATCGGCCAGTTGGTCGACCGGAAGCAGCCGCGCGCCGGCGGCCTGCGCCGCCTCAGCCGTCAGCTTGCCCTTTTCGGCCAGACGGGCGAACTGGGCACGGATGCCGGCCACCGCCTTGGCAGCCGCCTCGGGGCGGTTGTCGAGCAGCTTGACCACGTGGCCAGCGGCAGCCGCCACTTGGGCGATGCCGGCGCCCATGGCACCGGTGCCGACTACAGCGACGACGGAAGAAGATTTGAGCGCCTCGGTCACGCTCATTCCCCGGTGAACTTCGGTGCGCGCTTTTCCATGAAGGCGGCGACGCCTTCGGCGTAATCCGGGCTCCAGCCCAGTTCGCGCATGAAGCTGCCTTCAAAGGAAAGTTGCTGCTCGAGCGTATGGCCGGGCGCCGCATGCAGGGCCTGACGGGTGCGCACCAGGGCCTTGGTCGGCGCGGTGGAAAGCTGGGTGGCCAGACGATCGACGGTGGCGGCGAACTCGGCATCTTCAACCGCAGCCCAGATCAGGCCCCATTCGGCAGCCTTTTCGGCGGGCAGCTTTTCGGCCAGCAGGGCCAGGCCCATGGCGCGGGCCATGCCGACGCGCTGGGGCAGGAACCACGTACCGCCGGTGTCGGGCACCAGGCCGATCTTGCTGAAGGCCTGCAGGAAGGACGCCGACTTGGTGGCGACAACCAGGTCACAGGCCAGCGCCACGCTGGCGCCGGCACCGGCGGCAATGCCGTTTACCGCGGCGATGGTCGGCACGCGCAGGTTTTGCAGGCGCAGCACCAGCGGCTTGTAGTTCTTTTCGACCACGTTGCCGATGTCCGGCATGGGCTGGCCCGGGGCCATCGCCATTTCGGGGTCGGCCAGATCCTGGCCGGCGCTGAAGGCCCGGCCGGCGCCACTGAGCACCAGCACGCGAATGCGCTTGTCGGCCTGGATGGTGTCGAGGGCGTCGCGCAGTTCGGCGTGCATCTCGCCGGTGAAGCTGTTGAGCTTGTCCGGGCGGTTCAGCGTCAGGCGGGCAATGCCCGCCTCCACCGTGAAGAGGATGTTCTGGTAGTCCATGGCGACTCCTCAGGCGTGGTAGCGACGTTGCACAACGCGGAAGCGGTTGGCGACGAAGGCCGAGTCCGAGTAGGACGCGTTGGCGGCCGGGTTGCCACCGGTGCCGTGGTAGTCGGAGTACGCCGCTGACTGATTCACGAAGACGCCGCCGGTCAGGTTGATGGACAGGGCCACCTTGCTGCGCCAGGTAGCTTCGGTCATCGCGTCGATCACGTCCTGCTGGGTGGAATACACGCCGGTGGTCAGCGCGCCGTGGGTGCTGACCACGCGCTCGGACAGGGCGATGCCGGCGGCGGTGTCGGCCACCTTGACGATGAAACTGATCGGGCCGAAGCGCTCTTCCATGTAGAGCTTCTCGTCAGCGGCATCGCAAGCCAGCAGCACCGGGGTGCGCACGTTGGCAGCCGGAAAGTCCGGGTTGTCGAGCTTGGTGGAGGCCAGCACGACCTTGCCCAGCTCACCGCTGTTGGCAAGATTGATGCGCTCGGCAGTGTCGGCGGACTGGATTGCGCCGAGCACGGCATGGGCGACTTCGGGCTTGGACAGGAAGCGTTCGACAGACTTGGCCAGATCGGCGCAGAACTCGTCGTAGGACTTGTGGCCATCTTCGGTCTCGATGCCACCAGCCGGCACAAACAGCGCCTGGGAGGTGGTGCACATCTGGCCCGAATACAGGGACAGCGTGAAGGCCAGATTGCCCAGCATCGCCTTGTAGGCGTTGGTGGAGTCGATGACGATGTTGTTCACACCGGCCAGCTCGGCATACACCTGGGCCTGGCGGGAATTGTCGATGAGCCACTGGCCGAACACGTTGCCGCCGGTGAAATCGACCGACTTGACCGCCGGGTGGGTGGCCAGGGCCTGGGTGGTGGCGCGCTTGTCGGTGACGCACAGGCTGACCAGGTTGGGGTCGATGCCGTTTTCAGCCAGCACGGCGCGCACCGTGCGCACGGTGATGGCGGCCGGCAGGATGGCGTTGCTGTGCGGCTTGACGATCACCGCGTTGCCGGTGGACAGCGCCGCGAAGAGGCCCGGGTAGGTGTTCCAGGTCGGGAAGGTGCCGCAGCCGATCACCAGGCCAATACCACGGCCGACGATCTGAAAGTGCTTCTTCATGACCAACGCCGGGTTCTTGCCCTGGGGCTTTTCCCATACCGCCTCGGCGGGCACGAAGCTCTGCTCGCGCCAGGCATAGGCCACGGCTTCGAGGCCGCGGTCCTGGGCGTGGGGGGCGCCGGCCTGGAAGGCCATCATCCAGCCCTGGCCGGTGGTCATCATCACCGCGTGGGCCAGCTCGAAGCTCTGCTTGTTGAGGCGCTCAAGGATTTCCAGACAGATGCCGGTGCGGCCATCGGCGCCCACGGCCTGCCAGCCCTTCATGGCTTCAAGGCCGGCGGCGATCAACGCATCCGGATCGCACACCGGGTAGCGCACATCCAGCGCCACGCCGTAGGGCGAGGACTCACCACCCAGCCAGCCGTTCTGGCCCGGCTGACCCAGTTCGAATTGCTGGCCCAGATGCGCCTCGAAAGCGCGCTTGCCGTCGTCGGGAGCCGTTTCGCCATACACCTTGGGGCTCGGCATTTCCGGGTAGGCCGACCAGTAGCTGCGGGTGGCGATGGCGCCGAGGGCGCCTTCGAGGGTGGCGCGATGCTTTTCGAACAGGGGATGCGTCATTCGTCTGTCTCCGGTTGGGTTTTGTCTTCTGGAGCAAACGTTACAAACCTAGATGATCTATGTCAATGCTTGGTATCGCATTTTTTTGGTATGAATGCACAACATTCCCCCCATAGAAATCAGTTCCATATTTTAAAATATTATAATTTTCAGTTAGTTATTTTGAAAAACATCAGAAAAAAACGATTTTTCGGACAAACAAAAAAGCGCAGAGATTTTTCTCGCCCCCGCAAAATAGATACATTTTTTATATAAAATAATTTTATTTTGTATCATTTATTAACCCTACAGAAAGAATGGAATTACAGGCCAATGACAAACATCGCTCGCATCATCCTGCAACCCTCGGGCAAGTCGGTGACGTGCGCCGACGGCGACACCGTCCTGATGGCCCTCGAAAAAGCCGGCTACGCGCTGCCCAACAACTGCCGGGCCGGCGCCTGTGGCGAATGCAAGGTCAAAGTCACATCGGGGCAGTTCGACCAGGGCATGGTGCTCGACATGGCCTTGTCCCGCGACGAGCGTCGCCAGGGCTACGGCCTGATGTGCATGGCCAAGCCGATTTCCGACGAACTGAGTATTGAATGGGGCACTGCTGACGCCCGGCCCAAGCTCTTTCCGCCGCGCGACGCTGCCCTCTTTGTGCTGACTGACAAGCACCGGCTTACCGAGCGGGTGGTCGAACTGCGCCTGCGCCCGGTCGGCGAGCCGATCCGCTACTGGCCCGGCCAGTACGTGACGCTGGGCCATCCGGACGCCGGTATTCCGGCCCGTGCCTATTCCATCGCCAACACGCCACGCCCGGATGGCGAACTGGTGCTGCAGGTCGCCCGTGCCGACGGCGGCATCACCAGCAACTGGATCCACGACCAGTTGCAGCCCGGCGACAGCGTCACACTGGCCGGCGCCTACGGCAGCTTCATCGGCGACCCGTCGGTGGATACGCCTGTGTTGTGTCTTGCCGCCGGCACCGGGCTGGCGCCCATCCTGGCGCTGACCGAAGCCGCCTTGCGACGCGGCTTTCGCCAGCCGGTAAGCCTGATTTTCTCGGCGCGCAGCCGGGCCGACGTTTACAGTCAGGGCCTGATGGCCTGGTGGCGCAGCCGGCATCCGGGCCTCGACTACAAGATCACGCTCACCCGCGAAAAGCAGGATGGCTACCTCGCCGGGCGCATCCGGGCAGTGCTCCCCGGGCTGTTTTCCGACCTGTCGAAACACACCATTTTCGTGGCCGGCAGCCCACCGTTTGTGGACAGCTGCGTCGCCACGGTAAAGGCGCTGGGGGCGCAGTCCACACTGATTCATACCGAAGCCTTCTTCGCCCGGCAGCAGCCCATCGCGCCCGACGCAGATCATCTCCTTGTCATTTAAGGCCCTGCAGGCCGGCCCGGCCGTGCTACCCAGATCCGGGGCGAGCCGCTAGACTGTCGCGCTTTTCTGCCCCATTCATTCGGCAAATCCAGTGCTGCCCCCGATCCAGAAACGTCTCGACGACTTCCGTCAACAAGGCCGTGTCCAGGCCGGCTCCCTCATCATTTCAGTGTTTGGCGACGCGGTTTTGCCGCGGGGCAGCCGCATCTGGCTGGGCAGCCTGATCCGCCTGCTGGAGCCGCTGGAGCTCAACGAACGCCTGGTGCGCACTTCGGTATTTCGCCTCGCCAAAGAGGAATGGCTGCGCACAGAACCGGCCGGCCGGCGCACCGATTACCTGCTCACCCCGTCCGGCCAGCGTCGCTTCGAAGAAGCCTCGCGGCACATCTACGCGTCCAGCGCGCCCCGCTGGGATCGCCGCTGGCGTCTCATCATCACGGTCGGCGAACTCCCCCCCAAGCGCCGCGAAGCACTCCGCCGCGCCTTGTTCTGGCAGGGTTTCGGGATTCTCAACGGTGACTGCTTCGTGCACCCGAGCGCCGACCTGTCGGCGGCTTTCGACGCGCTGATCGCCGAAGGCCTGTCGGACGTGCTCGGCAAGCTCAAGCCGCTGCTTGCCGCCGACGCCCAGTTCGGCAACGCCGCCAACGACATCGACATGGTGCACGGGGCCTGGAACCTGGAACGGCTGGCCGGCGTTTACGCCGAGTTCGTCGAACACTACCAGCCCGTTCTCGAACAGCTGCGCGCCGACGGACAGGGCGACATCGACGGCGAAAGCGCTTTACTGCTGCGCATCCTGCTGATCCACGACTACCGCCGCCTGCTTCTGCGCGACCCGGAGCTGCCCGACGTGCTGCTCCCGCCCGAGTGGCCCGGGCAAAAGGCCCGGCTGCTGTGCAAGGAACTCTATCGCCGCCTGCTCGCCCCGTCCGAGCGCCACCTGGACGCCCACTTCCAGCTCGCCAACGGCCAAACTCCCGAAGCCACCCCGACACTCCACGAGCGCTTCCGCGAAGACGATCCCCTCGCGCTGCCAGGCTGAAAGCCCTGTGGGTCGGACTTCAGTCCGACAACGCGAGTTCAGCGTCTGAGTCGGACTGAAGTCCGACCCACAGAAACGTCCTAGCCTTCCTTTTTACGAAGTTCCACCAGCGGCACCACGTCCGGCATGTGGATGCGCTTGCGGTCGGCTTCGACGGCAGTCAGCGGCGCGGTTTCGACCATCGTCGCCAGGCTGCGCCGAGTCAGGTCCTGGTAAGTCGCCGTGCCCTCCCCCTTCCAGCGAATCTCCTCGTCGCTCAGTTCGCGGATCACCTTGGCCGGCATGCCCGCCACCAGCACCCGCGGTGGAATCTCGGCGCCAGCCTTCACAAAGGCACTGGCCGCCACGATGGACGATTCGCCGACGATGGCGTTGTCCATGATTACTGCGTTCATCCCCACCAGCGCATTCCTGCGGATGCGGCAGCCGTGCAGCACTGCGCCATGGCCGATGTGGCCGTTCTCCTCGACCACCGTATCGGTGCCCGGAAAACCGTGCATCACGCAGGTGTCCTGCAGGTTAGCGCCGCGTTCGAGAATGAGCCGTCCAAAATCCCCACGCAGGCTGGCGCACGGCCCCACGTAGCAGTCGGGGCCGACGATCACGTCACCGATCAGCACCGCGGAAGGATGCACATAGGCGGTCGGGTCCACCACCGGAACGATGCCGTCGATGGCATACACGCGCAGCTTTGTTGTCATGAATTGATCTCCTTGCTTGACAGATGGTTTCTTATAATGAAATCTATTCTTCAATACGTAACATAACCGAGAAATCAGGATCATGAGCGAAGAACTGGAAGGAAAGCATGGGGTGCAGTCCCTGGAGGTAGGGATGGGCATCCTCAAGGCCATGGTCGGCGGCCAGCGCTCGATGATGCTCAAGGACATCGCCGCTGCCGCTGAAATGCCGCCCTCCAAGGCCCACCGCTATCTGGTCAGCCTGATCCGCGTCGGGCTGGTCGAGCAGGACCCGCTCACCTCCCGCTACAACATCGGGCCCTTCGCTCTCAAGATCGGCCTGGTCGCCATCGACCGCCTCGACCGGGTGCGCCTGGGCATGGCGGCCATCGCCGAGCTGCGCGACACCATCAACGAAACCACCGCCCTCGCCGTGTGGGGCGACCACGGCCCGGTGATCGTCCGCTGGGAACGCCCCAACCGCCCGATCATCGTCAACGTGGTCACCGGCACCCACCTCAAACTGCTCAGCTCGGCAGCCGGCCGCGTCTTTGCCGCATGGCTGCCGCGCGACCAGGTGGAAGAGCAGATTCTCAAGGAACTGGCCAGTGGCAGCGCCCCCGCCGACATCCACACCCTCGACGACGCTTACGCCATGCTCGCCGAGGTCGAGCGCGAAGGCATCGCCGCCATCTCCGGCAACTACGCGGTAAAGGGCGTCGAAGCGTTGGCGGCCCCGGTGTTCAACTTCAAGAACGAACTCACCATGGCGCTGGTCATCGTCGGGGTCGAAGGCTCCACCGACATGCGCGCCGAAAGTCCGACGATCATCGAGTTGAAAAAATCCGCCCACAATCTTTCGCTCCGTCTGGGCTCGACCCGCGAAGTCGACAGCGCAGCGTAGAAAAATCCGCCTCCTCTCTTTCGTACCCCGCAAATCCCGGCCCCGGCGCCGGGATTTGTGTTTCTGCGGGCACCTGTCGCCAGCCCTTCCGAAGCCCTTTTTACACGCCGGCTCATTCCGATACAAATTTTCTTCTTGACTAGTATTTTTGTATCATTTCTAATCCGCAGAACAGATTACAAAATACAGAACCCGCCCAATCTCGGCGCAGGTCACCCGTCCAATACCCAGCACGACAGGAGACAAAAATGAACCACCAACGCGATACCAACCCGTCTGGAAGGGGAGCGTAATGCTTGCCCAATTCCTCCAGTTCCTCTTCTCGGGAGCCACCGTCGGCGCCACCTACGCCCTCGCCGCCCTCGGCTTCACCCTGATCTACAACGCCAGCAACGTGATCAACTTCGCGCAGGGCGAATTCATCATGCTGGGCGGCATGCTGGCAGTGTTCTTCACCCAGTCCGGCCTGCCCCTGCCGGTGGCTCTGGTGCTCGCCACGCTGATTCCGGCCATCGTCGGCATCGTGGTTGAAAAGCTGGCCATCGAGCCGGTGAAGGGCGCCGAAACGGTCACCCTCATCATCATCACCATCGGCACTTCGCTGGTGATCCGCGGCCTCACCGCCGTCTTTCTGGGCAAGGGCACGCACAGCCTGCCGGCCTTCTCCGGCGACACCCCGATCGAAATCCTCGGCGCCACCCTGATGCCCCAGAGCCTGTGGGTGCTTGGCGTGACCGCCGTGGTGGTGGTGGTGCTGTGGTACTTCTTCAACCGCACCCTGACCGGCAAGGCCATGCTGGCCACCTCCTACAACAGCCTGGCGGCAGAACTGGTCGGTATCAACACCAGCAAGGTGCTGTTCATGAGCTTCGCCATGTCGGCGGCGCTGGGCGCTGTCGGCGGCATCCTCGTCACCCCGATCACCCTCACCTCCTACGACGTGGGCATCATGCTTGGCCTCAAGGGCTTCGTGGCGGCGGTGGTCGGCGGGCTTGGCAACGGCCTCGGCGCCGTCATCGGCGGCCTGCTGGTGGGCATTCTCGAATCCTTCGGCGCCGGCTACCTGTCGTCGGCTTACAAGGACGCGATTCCCTTCGTGCTGATCCTCTTCATCCTCTTCTTCATGCCCCGCGGCCTGTTCGGCGCCCGGGTCACCGACCGGGTGTAACCATGCAGAAACGCGCCTACTTCGGGCTCTACATCGTCATCGCGGTACTCGCCGTGCTGCCGCTGGTAGTGCCCAACAGCTTCTATCTCGACCTGGCCATCCGCATGGCCATCAACGCGGTGATCGTCCTCGGCCTCAACCTGCTGATCGGCTTTGCCGGCCAGATCAGTCTCGGCCATGCCGGCTTCCTGGGCATCGGAGCCTACGCCTCGGCCGTGCTGCCCACCCATTTCGGCTGGCATCCGCTGCTGGCGATGGGCGCCGGCGCTGCCGTCACCGGCCTGCTGGCGGCCGTGCTGGCGCGCCCGATCTTCAAACTCAAAGGCCAATACCTGGCCATGGCCACCCTCGGCCTGGGCATCATCATCAACATCGCCATCCGCAACGAGGCCACCTGGACCGGCGGCCCCGACGGCATGCCGGTGCCGGCAATGGGCCTCATGGGCTTCGAGCTGACCAGCGACAAGCACTGGTACTGGGTCGTCGCGCTGATGCTGTCGGTCAGCGTGTGGGCCTCCATCAACCTCATCGACTCGCCCTTCGGCCGCGCCCTGCGCGCCTTGCACGGCTCGGAAGTCGCCTCGCAGGTGGTGGGGGTGGACGTGGTCCGCTACAAGGTCGCCATCTTCGTCATGTCGGCGGTGTTTGCGAGCCTGATGGGCAGCGTCACCGCCCATTACGTGGGCTTCGTCACCCCCAACCTGGCCGACTTCTTCCACTCGATTGAGCTGGTGACGATGGTGGTGATTGGCGGCATGGCCTCGGTGTATGGCTCCCTGATCGGCGCGGTGCTCCTCACCGCCCTGCCCCAGGCCCTGGCCACCTTCGAAGGCTGGGAAACCGTCGCTTTCGGCATGATCCTCATGGTGTGCATGATCTTCATGCCCAAGGGCCTGGTTCCGACTCTGGCCGCCAAATTCGGAAAGGGAGACTGAGCATGGCGCTCCTCGACGTAAACAAACTCTCCATCCACTTCGGCGGCGTCAAGGCCGTGCAGGAAGTGAGCTTCAGCATCGACGCCGGCATTGTGTATGCGGTGATCGGCCCCAACGGCGCCGGCAAAACCACCCTGTTCAACCTGATCACGGGGGTTTACAAGCCGACCAGCGGGGAGATCCGTCTAGATGGCGAATCCATCGGCGGCAAGTCGCCCAATGAACTGGCCGTGCGCGGCGTGGCCCGCACCTTCCAGAACCTGCAGATCTGCATGAACATGAGCGCCATCGAGAACGTGATGGTGGGCGCCCACCTGCGACTCGACCGCAACCTGCTCAAAGCCGCCCTGCGCCTGCCCACGCTGACCCGCCGCGACGCCGAAATGCGTGTCGAAGCGGCCGAGCTGATGCGCTTCGTCGGCCTCGAAAAGTACATCGAAGCCCGCGCCGACTCCATGCCCTACGGTGCCCTCAAGCGCCTCGAAATCGCCCGCGCGCTGGCCATGAAGCCGCGCCTGATCTTTCTCGACGAACCGGCCGCCGGCCTCAACCCGAAGGAAACCATCGAGGTGGATGAACTCATCCGCAAGGTGGCCGACTCGGGCATCACCGTGGTGCTCGTCGAGCACGACATGAAGATGGTGATGAACCTCTCCGACCGCATCCTCGTACTCGACTACGGCAAGAAACTGGCCGAAGGCACGGGCGAGGAAGTTCGCAGGAATCCCGACGTGATCGCCGCCTATCTGGGCGCCCACGCCTGAAGCCCGAGGATAAAAAGATGGAAGCACTGCGCATCATCAAGGACGAGCACCGCAACCTGTGGCGCCTGGCCATCACCCTCGACCAGGTCATCGGCGAGATGGAACAGGACCAGAAGGCCGACCCGGCCTTCATCGGCTCCGTGCTCGATTACTTCGAGCACTTCATGGATGGCTGCCACCACAAGAAGGAAGACGAGTACCTGTTCCGCATCCTGCGCCAGCGCAGCGACAAGGCCGGGCCGCTCCTCGACCGCCTGCAGGCCGAACACCGCAACGGGCCGCAGAACCTCGCAGCCCTGCGCCGGCAACTGGCCGATACCGCCGCCGGCCGCAGCAGCGTGAATGAACTGGCGGAAGCCCTGCGCCTCTACCTCAACGACCAGAAAGCGCACATCCGCAGCGAAGAGAAGGACATCTACCCGCTGGCCAGCGAAGTGCTCACCGCCGCCGACTGGGCCGAGATCGACCAAGCCTTCCTGGATAACGACGATCCGGTCTTTGGCAGCGCTGCACGGGCCGAATTCCGCGAGCTGTTCCACAAGGTTGCCAGTCTGGCGCCGGTGTCGGTCGGACTCGGCGGCCAGAGCGCCGGCGAACTGCAACCCGCCAGCGGCAAGGCCGAAGTGCTGCTCAGCGTCAGCGGCCTGGAAAGCTGCTACGGACGCATCAAGGCGCTCAAAGGCATCTCCCTCGAAGTGCGACGCGGCGAAACGGTAGCCCTGGTCGGTGCCAACGGTGCCGGCAAGACGACCTTCCTGCGCACCCTGTCGGGCGTGCAGCCGATGTCGGCCGGCAAGATCACTTTCGACGGCGAAGACATCTCGAAGCTGCGCTCCGACATGCGCATGCGCCGCGGCATCTGCCAGTCGCCGGAAGGCCGCCAGGTCTTCGGACCGCTGTCGATCGAGGACAACCTGCGCCTGGGTGCCTATACGCAGCCCAAGCAGCAGGTGGAAGGCGATCTGGAAAAGATCTTCGCCATGTTCCCGATCCTGAAAGAGAAGCGGAAGCTCCCCGCCGGCACCCTCTCCGGCGGTCAGCAGCAAATGCTCGCCATCGGTCGCGCGCTGATGGGCCGCCCCAAGATGTTGCTGCTCGACGAACCGTCGATGGGCCTCGCCCCGCTGCTCGTCGAAGAAGTCTTCAACGTGGTGAAGACCTTGAAGGCCCAGGGCATGACCATCCTGCTGGTCGAACAGAACGCCTTCTCGGCCCTTGCCATCGCCGATCGGGGCTATGTGCTGGAAACCGGCAACATCACCCTCACCGGCAGTGGCCGGGAGCTGATCGAGGACGAACAGGTCCGCGCCGCCTACCTGGGCATGTAAGCACGCAGGTCGTAAAGCCGCAGGCGCGCGTCGTTCCAGACGCCTCCTGCGGCTTTTCGCGTTTTACCGCCTCACTATCCCCGAGCCTCGCTCCCGCAAGGCGTCCATGCGCCATTGTGGACACCACCACGCACCAACTTGGCGCCTCCGGCGTCCCGCCACGGCGACCACCCCCCTGAAGAACCCCGAATTACGGGGAAAACGACCCGGCACGATACCTGCTATACAGTTCTTGCCCGCAGGCAGTGTCGCCGCGGGTCTTGTTGCCTCCGCCAACGACGGCGGAACCCGAGTCAATCGAGTGCGCATGCACACGTCACCTCGTTGTTCCAACCCGACTTCGATCCGCGTTTCGCGGGGGCCCTGATGTCTGCGCCACTCACACCGTGAGACCTGGCACAGAGATCCTGCATGGTCCCCAGAGAGCCCGGACATGCAGGATTAATCATGAAAATCATTGTTGTCGGCCACGGTATGGTGGGCCACAAGTTCCTCGAAGAACTTCACCAACTGGCATCTGTTCCTACCGAAGTCACCGTGCTGTGCGAGGAGCCTCGCGCCGCCTACGACCGGGTCCATCTGTCCGAATTCTTCGCCGGCAAGACGGCCGACGAGCTGTCCGTCGTCGAGCCGGGTTTCTTTGAGAAGAGCGGCTTCTCGCTGCGCCTCAAGACCCCGGCCGCAACCATCGACCGCCGCAAGAAGACCGTCACCACCGCCGATGGCGAAGTGCTGGCCTACGACAAGCTGGTGCTGGCCACCGGCTCCGTGCCCTTCGTGCCGCCCGTCAAGGGCAACGATCGCCCCGACTGCTTCGTCTATCGCACCATCGAAGACCTGGAGGCCATGACCGAATGCGGCGCCCGCTCCACCAGCGGCGTGGTTGTCGGTGGCGGCCTGCTTGGCCTGGAATGCGCCAAGGCCCTGCGCGACCTCGGCCTCGAAACCCACGTGGTCGAATTCGCCCCGCGCCTGATGACGGTGCAGGTGGACGAAGACGGCGGCCGCGTGCTGCGCAGCAAGATCGAGGAACTCGGCCTGCACGTGCATACCAGCCGCAACACGGTGGAGATCACCAACGGCACCCGCGCCCGCCATCGCATGGTCTTCAACGACGGCAGCCACCTCGAAACCGACATGATCGTGTTTTCGGCCGGCATCCGCCCCCGCGACGAACTGGCCCGCCAGAACGCGCTGGCAGTCGGCCCCCGCGGCGGCATCGCGGTGGATGACCACCTGCGCACCAGCGATCACGACATCTACGCCATTGGCGAGTGTGCCGCCTGGAAGGAACAGCTCTTCGGCCTGGTTGCCCCCGGCTACGACATGGCCCGCGTGGTGGCCCGCCACATCACCGGCCAGAAGGACGCCAGCTTTGCCGGCGCCGACATGAGCACCAAGCTCAAGCTGATGGGTGTGGACGTGGCCAGCATCGGCGACGCCCAGAGCAAGACCCCCAACTGCCGCAGCTACCGCTACACCGACGAGCGCAAGCAGATCTACAAGAAGATCGTGGTCAGCGAAGACGGCAAGCGCCTGCTCGGCGCCGTGCTGGTGGGCAACGCCGACGAATACGGCACCCTACTGCAGATGGCCCTCAACGGCATCGCGCCGCCGGAAGATCCGGAATTCCTGATCCTCCCGTCCAGCGACGGCAAGGCCAAGCCCGGCCTGGGCGTCGATGCGCTGCCCGACAGCGCCCAGATCTGCTCGTGCAACAACGTCAGCAAGGGCCAGATCTGCGCAGCGGTGGCCGACGGTGCCACCACCATCGGCGACATGAAGGCCTGCACCAAGGCCGGCGCCACCTGTGGCGGCTGCGTGCCGCTGGTCACCCAGGTCATGAAGGCCGAGATGGCCCGCCTCGGCATGGCGGTGAACAACCACCTGTGCGAGCACTTCCCGTACTCCCGCCAGGAACTCTTCCACCTCATCAAGGTGGGCGAAATCAAGACCTTCGACGAACTGCTGGAAAAGCACGGCAAGGGCCTCGGCTGCGACATCTGCAAGCCCACCGCCGCCAGCATCTTCGCCTCGTGCTGGAACGAGTTCGTGCTCAAGAAAGACCTCGCCGGCCTGCAGGACAGCAACGACTACTACCTGGGCAACATCCAGAAGGATGGCACCTACTCGGTGGTCCCGCGCATGCCCGGCGGCGAAGTCACCCCCGACGGCCTCATCGCCGTCGGCCAGGTCGCCAAGAAATACGGCCTCTACACCAAGGTTACCGGCGGCCAGCGGGTCGACCTCTTCGGTGCCCGCGTCGAACAACTGCCCTTCATCTGGGACGAACTGATCAGCGCCGGCTTCGAATCCGGCCACGCCTACGGCAAATCCCTGCGCACCGTAAAGAGCTGCGTCGGCTCCACCTGGTGCCGCTACGGCGTGGGTGACAGCGTGGGCTTCGCGGTGGATCTGGAGAACCGGTACAAAGGCCTGCGCGCCCCCCACAAGATCAAGTTCGGCGTATCCGGCTGCACCCGCGAATGCGCCGAAGCCCAGGGCAAGGACGTGGGCATCATCGCCACCGAAAAGGGCTGGAACCTCTACGTGTGCGGCAACGGCGGCATGAAACCCCGCCACGCCGAATTGCTGGCCGCCGACCTGACCCAGGCGCAACTCGTCCAGCTGGTGGACCGCTTCCTGATGTTCTACGTGCGCACCGCCGATCGTCTGCAGCGCACCAGCACCTGGCGCGACAACCTCGAAGGCGGCCTCGACTACCTGAAGGATGTCGTGGTGAACGACAGCCTCGGCCTCGCCGCCGAACTCGAAGGCCAGATGCAGCACGTGGTGGACACCTACCAGTGCGAGTGGAAGACCGCCGTCACCAACCCCGAGGTGCGCCAGCGCTTCCGCTCCTTCGTCAATAGCGACAAGGCCGACGAGCACATCATCTTCGTGGAGGAACGCGGCCAGATTCGCCCGGCCCGCCCCGACGAACGTGCCGCCGACGAATCCGCCACCCGCGCCATACCTGCCTGAGGACGCCCCCCATGAGCACCGCAACCCTTCAATGGAACGCCGTCTGCACGGTCAAGGACATCCTGCCCAATACCGGCGTGTGTGCCCTGCTGGAGGGCCGCCACGTGGCGGTCTTCCGCGTCGGTGAAACGCAGTTCTTCGCCATCGACAACGTGGACCCCAAGTCCGGCGCCAGCGTCCTGTCCCGGGGCCTGGTGGGTAACCTGGGCACGCACATCGTTGTCGCCTCGCCCCTCTACAAGAACCATTTTGACCTGGCCACCGGCGAATGCCTGGAGGCTCCCGAGCATTCGGTGCGCGCCCACACGGTGCGCATCGAGGACGGCCGCGTACTGGTCGCCCTGGGCTAAGGCCCGCCTGCTCCGCGCTATCAACTGAATTACACAGGAAACCCCATGGCCTATCTTGCCCCTGCCGAGTTCGTCACCAAAATGGTGGACGCCGGTGAATCCAAGCTGTTGATGTCCACCCGCGACACCCTGATCCGCTCCTACATGGCCGGTGCCATCCTGGCCCTGGCCGCCGCCTTCGCGGTCAGCGTCAACGTCAATACCGGCAACCCGCTGATCGGCGCCCTGCTCTTCCCGGTGGGCTTCTGCATGCTCTACCTGCTGGGCTTCGACCTCTTGACCGGCGTGTTCACGCTGGCCCCGCTGGCCGTCTTCGACAAGCGCCCCGGCGCCACCTGGAGCGGCGTGATGCGCAACTGGAGCCTGGTGTTCACCGGCAACTTTGCCGGTGCGCTCACCGTGGCGGTCTTCATGGCCATCATCTTCACCAGCGGCTTCACCGAAGCCCCCAACGCCATCGGCCAGAAGATCGGCCACATCGGTGAAGGCCGCACCGTCGGTTACGCCGCCCACGGGGCCGGCGGCATGCTGACGCTGTTCGTGCGCGCCGTGATGTGCAACTGGATGGTGTCCACTGGCGTGGTCGCCGCCATGATGTCCACCAGCGTCTCCGGCAAAGTCATCGCCATGTGGATGCCCATCCTGGTGTTCTTCTACATGGGCTTCGAGCACAGCATCGTCAACATGTACCTGTTCCCGTCGGGCCTCATGCTGGGTGGCAACTTCACCTTCATGGACTACCTGATCTGGAACGAGATCCCCACCGTGCTGGGCAACCTGGTGGGCGGTCTGACCTTCGTCGGCGCCACCCTGTACTCCACCCACTACAAGACGGCTCCCAAGCGCCGCCTCGCCTGAACCTGAACGCCAGCCGGGGGCCGCGCATCCATGTCCAAGACCTTGCGCGTCACCCTCGGCCAGGCGTCCCTGGCCGGCACGCACGCCACCAACCAGGATTTTCACGGAGCCCTGCTGCCTCGCGGGCACCAGCTCGCCAGCAAGGGCATCGCCCTGGCCCTGGCCGACGGCATCAGCTCCAGCCAGGTCAGCCAGCTGGCCAGCCAGACCGCCGTCCGCTCCTTTCTCGAAGACTATTACGCCACCTCCGAAGCCTGGTCGGTGCGCCGCGCCGCCGAACGGGTGCTCAGCGCCACCAACGCCTGGCTGCATGCCCAGACCATGGGCAGCGACGGACGCTTCGAGAAAGACCGCGGTTATGTGTGCACCTTCAGCGCCCTCATTCTCAAGGGCCGCGACCTGCACCTGATCCATGTGGGCGATTCACGCATCTACCGCCTTCATCCCCAGGCCCTCGAACAGCTCACCGAAGACCACCGGGTACGCCTGTCCTCCATAGAATCCTACCTGGGCCGCGCCCTGGGGGCCGGCCCCTATGTAGAGATCGACTACCGCGGCTGGGAAGCCGAAGCGGGCGAGATCTACCTGCTCGCCACCGACGGTGCCTACGGCCATCTCCACGCCGAGGACATCCACGCCGCCCTGCGCGAACATCCTGCCGACCTCGACGCCGCCGCCAGCGATCTGGTGAGCCTGGCCCGCCGCCGCGGCTCCGACGACGACGCCACCCTGCAACTCCTGCGCATCGACGAACTACCCGCCAGCGACGCGCCCCATCCCCAACTGCGCCGCGAAGGGCTGAGCCTGCCGCCCACCCTGGCCCCGCGCATGGAATTCGAGGGCTTCACCATCCTGCGCGAAATGCAGGTGAGCGCCCGCAGCCACCTGCACCTGGCCGTCGACAACAACAGCGGACAGCAATACGTCATCAAGACCCCCTCGGTGGACCTGAGTCAGGACGCCGACTACCTGGACCGCTTCGTCCTCGAAGAATGGATCGCCCGCCGCATCGACAGCCCCCACGTCATCAAGACCTGGCCCTCCGATCGGCCGCGCACGCACCTCTTCGTGGCGATGGAATTCATCGATGGTCAAACCCTGGCCCAATGGATGCGGGACAACCCCCACCCGGGCCTGGACAGCGCACGCAGCATCATTGAACAACTCGCCCAGGGCCTCCAGGCCCTCCACCGGCGCGAAATGCTGCACCAGGACTTGCGCCCCGAAAACGTCATGATCGACCACCAGGGAACGGTCAAGCTCATCGACCTGGCCACCGCCCACGTGGAAGGGCTGGCCGAATACCACCGCGACGCCCTCGTCAGCGCCGCCGTCCCCGGCACCCTCCAGTACACCGCCCCCGAATACCTGCTTGGCGAAGGTGGCAGCCCGCGCAGCGAGCTTTTCGCACTGGCCGCCATCACCTACCAGATGCTCTCCGGGCAACTCCCCTACGGCCTCAATGCCGCCAGAGTCCGCACCCCGCAAGACCTGCGCAGCCTGCGCTACGTCCCCCTCCGCCACCACCGCCCCGACCTGCCCGCCTGGGTCGATGCCGTCCTCGCCAAGGCCCTCCATCCCAACCCGGCCAAACGACAGGAAGTCATCTCCGAATTCATCCACGACCTCAAGGCCCCCGGCGCCCAGTTCCACCAGCAGCGCACCACCCCGCTGATCGAACGCAACCCCGTCCTGTTCTGGAAGTGCTCAACCGCCCTCCTCACCCTGGCCGTCCTCACCCTCCTCGCCCTGCGCATACTCGAACACTGAAGCAGCCCACCGGGCTTCAGCATCACGCGACATCAGGCAAGACGACGGGACAAATTCAGTTCAAGCAAGCGCTGCAGTCACAAAGCATGGGCCGGATGTAATATCGTATCCAGCGATGACGGCTACTCCGTCAGGCGTCACAACCGCCCCCGAACAGGGCACCGCGATTCAGTCAGGGAGAGGGCAAAACCATGGATGCAGAACTGCGACTGTTGTTCAAGGATGTATTGGATAGCTCCTTGGACATCCAGGACAAGAAGATCTTGATGAACGAACTCCGCAAGAGCGCGCCACCTGACGAAAATCGATGGAACTTCCGGATTGTTGTTTGGACGCTCGCCATCGTAGCCATTTCAATTCCAGGCTACGTGCTGTGGACCACGTCCATTGGGCTTGGCGGTAGCGCCGGAATCCCAAGGGAAATCAAGATTCCTGAAGGACTGCTGTCACTTGGGTCAACTGCAATCGGGGCCCTCGCTGCGTTCCTGACGTCCCAGCGCCGCAAGGATGAGCCCCTGAAAAATCAGGAGTGAGTACCGCAGAAACCAAGCCATGACCAAACGAATCCCGTTCAGTCCCGGCTCAGCACACCGCCTTGAACCAGACATCAAGCGCTCAATCCCGGCATGACTCTCGGAGGTGCTCCCATGCATGAGCTGGAACTGAGCAAGGCATTTACCCTGATTGAGCCAGGGCCGGTGGTGCTCGTGACAACCCATGACGGGAAGCACGACAACATCATGACGATATCCTGGACCATGGTGATGGATTTCACGCCGGTATTTGCCATCACCACGGGGGAATGGAATCACTCCTTCGCGGCCTTGCAAAAGAATCGGGAGTGCGTCATTGCCATTCCCACCGTCGACCTGCTGGACAAGGTGGTTGGCATCGGGACGTGCTCCGGGGCGGACACCGACAAGTTTGCCAGGTTCGCACTGACGCCCGTGCAGGCCAGGCTCGTCAGGCCACCCTTGATCAAGGAATGCCTCGCCAACATTGAGTGCAAGGTCATCGACATTGTCGAAAAGCACAACATTGTTGTGTTGGAGGGGGTTGCCGCCTACATCGATAGCGCACGCCAGGAGACGCGCACGGTGCACGCGGTGGGTGACGGAACATTCATTGTCGACGGGCGCAAGATTGACCGGAAGAAGATGATGGCCTCCAGGCTCCCACCGGGCATTTAGCGCTGATCGGCCAGTGCCACCCGGTTGCGACCGCCCTGCTTGGCCTTGTAGAGGGCGGCATCGGCGCCCTCCAGGAGTGACGGGATATCCATCGAGAGTCCTGCGGCCGAGGCAACGCCCACGCTGATGGTGACCGGCGGGACATGGCTGGCGAGTTCGCGCATCACAGCCAGGCGCAGTTTCTCGGCGACCAGCCCCATGGGTTCGATGCCGGTATTGGGGGCGATC
Organism: Zoogloea oleivorans; assembly: GCF_008107625.1. Classification (GTDB taxonomy): domain Bacteria; phylum Pseudomonadota; class Gammaproteobacteria; order Burkholderiales; family Rhodocyclaceae; genus Zoogloea; species Zoogloea oleivorans. The sequence goes on along the minus strand of NZ_SDKK01000001.1, from coordinate 262,000 downwards.
ACGATGAATTCCTCGCCGCCCCAGCGGCACACCAGGTCCGAGCCACGTACTCCGTCTTTCACCACCTGCCCCACCCGCTGGATCACCTTGTCACCGACGAGATGCCCGCGCAGATCGTTGATGGCCTTGAAGTTGTCGATGTCGATGAAGGCCAGTCCGAGGGGCAGGCCAAGCCGCTGGCACAACTCGACCTGCGCCTTCAGGAAGTCGGTTCCCTGACGGCGATTGGCCAGGCCGGTCAGCATGTCGCTGGAGGCCAGTTCCTGCAGTTGTAGTTCCAGCGTCTTGCGCGCGCTGATGTCCTGCACCATGCCGACCACCCGCCGGGGCTGGCCATCGGCGTCGTGATCGCAGACGCGTCCCCGGTCATGCACCCACAGGTAATGGCCGTCGCGGTTGCGGATGCGGTACTCGGCTTCGTAACGGAAGCATTTGCCCTGCATATGCGCTTGCAGCGCGGCCATGACCCGCTGGACATCCTCGGGGTGCACATTGTGGCTCCAGGTTTCGAGTACCGGCGCCATCTCGTCCGGGCCGTAGCCCAGCATGCGCTTCAATTGCGGGCTGAAAAACAGCGCCCCGGTCGACACTTCCCAGTCCCACAGGCCGTCGCAGGCTTCGTTCAGGGCAAACCAGAGCTGCTTCTCCCGCCACTGGGCATCAGCCTCCTGCGCCACGCGCCGGGTGATGTCGCGGGCTACCGACAGGAAGTACTCGCGTCCGTCGAGCGTGAAGTGGGTGGTGTTCACTTCCACCTCGATCTCATGCCCTTGCTGGTGACGGTGCCGACCGATGAAGCGGAAACAATCACTGCCGCGAATGGCGCCAGCGATTTGCGCCCACTGGGGCATGCCGTGCACGTCTTTCTGCAGACTCAGCACGCTGTGGTCAAGGACATCGTCACGGCTGAGGCCCAGGGATTCCCATGCTTTTCGGTTGCCCCACACGATGCACGACGTATCAGGATCGATCAGATAGACCGCGTCCGCGAGGTGATCGAACAGGCGTTCAACGCTAGGCAGAGCGGTGCCGAGCTGGGCGGGAAGTTCTTCGGCTTCTTGCATGGGACGGACGGAGGGCTGAAAAATGACGGAGGCACAAGACCGGGCGAGTATATAAGCACTTTTGCCAGCGTGCTGCACATACCGCCCGAATCAAATGCCTGCCTTGAACAGCGCCCCGCTCAGCGCCACACGCCCGCCCGCGGCGTAAAGCTGTCGAGTACCCGGATGTAGCTCAGGCGCGCCACCGCGCTGGGGTCGCGCAGATTCTTCTGGCTCATGCTGCCCTTGAGCTGGGCAACGGAGCTGTATTCCCGTTCGATCATCCAGGCTCGCATGTCCTGCAGGATCTGCGACAGCCGGCCGGGGCCGTGTTCGAGCAGGCAGGACGCCAGATGCACCACGTCGGCCCCGGCGAGGAGCAGCTTCATCGCCTCCTCGTAACCGTGCACGCCGCCGGTTGCGGCCAGGGTCATTGTCGTGTGGCTGCGCAGAATGGCCGTCCAGCGAATGCGCAGCAGCGCTTCCTCGCGGCTCGACAGATGCAGCTGATCGACCATCTCGAGGCTGTCGAGGTCGATATCCGGCTGGAAGAAGCGGTTGAACAGGGCCACGCCGCTGGCACCGCCCGCTTCGAGGCGCTTGACGAGATTGGGCAGCGACGAGAAGAACGGCGACAGCTTCATGATAATCGGGATGCTGACCACGCTTTTGAGCTCGTGGAGCAGCGCTACGTAGCGCCCCTCGACCAGATCGCCGCTTTCCAGCGGGTCGGCAGCCACGTGGTAAACGTTGAGTTCCAGCGCGTCGGCGCCGGCATCCTGCAACTCTTTGCCCAGATCAACCCAACCGCCGGGCGTTACGCCGTTGAGGCTGGCGATGATCGGGATCGACAGACGTGCCTTGGCCTGTTGCAGATGCGCAATATAGCGGTCGAGGGAGCTCTGGTACTGCCCGTGATCCGGCAAAAAGCCGCTCGCCTCGCCGTCGTGCAGATCGGCGTGGAACAGGAAGCGGTCGGCCATCGCGTCCTCGGCGATGAGTTCTTCTTCATACAGGGAGTGCAGCACCACGGCCGCCGCCCCAGCGTCTTCGAGTTGCAGCAGGGTGTCGATGTGCTTGGACAGCGGCGAGGCCGACGGCACCAGCGGATTCTTGAGCTTGAGGCCCAGGTAGTCGGTGGACAGATCGATCATTTGAGGTCTCCCTTGGAGGCATCGGTGGGGCGCTGGGCCAGTTCCTGATAGCCCTTGAAGCGCCGGTCGGCGTCCTTCTGGGCTTCGGCAAGCAGGCGCTCGGCCGCTTCCGGATGACTGCGGGCGAGCATCGCGAAGCGGGTTTCGCTGTCCATGAAAGCCTTGATGGGCTGGCTCGGCGGGGCCGAGTCGAGCTTGAAGGGGTTGGCGCCCGCTTCTTCGAGGCGCGGATCAAAGCGGAACAGGGGCCAGTGCCCGGACTTCACCGCCAGATCCTGCTGACGCTGGTTGTAGAGCATGTCGACGCCGTGGGCGATGCACGGGCTGTAGGCCACGATCAGCGAGGGGCCGGCGTAGGCCTCGGCCTCGTGGAAGGCCTTGAGGGTGTGCACGTCCTTGGCGCCGTAGGCCACCGTGGCCACATACACGTGGCCGTAGTCGGAGGCGATACGCGCCAGATCCTTTTTGGCGGTGGCCTTGCCGCCCGCCGAGAACTTGGCGACGGCGCCCAGCGGCGTGGCCTTGGAGGTCTGCCCGCCGGTGTTGGAATACACCTCGGTGTCGAGCACCAGGATGTTCACGTCGTAGGACAGCGCCAGGATGTGGTCGAGCCCGCCGTAACCGATGTCGTAGGCCCAGCCGTCACCGCCGATGATCCACACCGAACGGCGAATCAGCCATTCGGCGAGGGAGGCCAGCTCCTTCGCCCGCGGATGGGTGCTGGCCGCCAGCGTCTGCATCAGCACGGCCACACGCTCGCGCTGGGCGCGGATGCCGGTTTCCTGACGCTGGTCGGCGACGATCAAGGCTTGCGCCAGGTCGCCGCCGATGCCGGACGCCATCTCCTTCACCAAACTCTGTGCATAGACCATCAGCTGGTCCGAGGCCAGACGCATGCCGAGACCGAACTCGGCGTTGTCTTCAAACAGGGAATTCGACCAGGCCGGCCCGCGCCCTGCCCCATTCACCGTGTAGGGCGTGGTCGGCAGGTTGGCACCGTAGATCGACGAGCAACCGGTGGCGTTGGCCACCAGCATGCGGTCGCCAAACAGCTGCGTCGCCAGCCGGATGTAGGGCGTCTCGCCGCAACCGGCACACGCCCCGGAAAACTCGAACAGCGGATCGAGCAGCATGGCGCCGGGAATGGTGCCGTGCTTGAGCAGGCTGCGATCAAACTCGGGCAGTTTGAGGAAGAAGTCGAAGTTGTCCCGCTCGGCATCGCGCAACGGGGCCACCGGCGCCATGTTCACCGCCAGCCGGCTGACATTGGACTTGTCGTGGATCGGGCAGGCTTCGACACAGTCGCCGCAACCGGTGCAATCCTCCGGCGCCACCTGGTAGCTGATGCGGGTGCCGGCCGGAAAGTCCTTGCTCTTGGCCGGCACGTGCTTGAAGGTGATCGGTGCATCGACCGCCGCCTCGGCCGGAAAGGCCCGCGCACGAATCGCCGAGTGCGGGCAGACGAACACGCACTTGCCGCACTGGGTGCACAGGTCGGCTTCCCACACCGGGATTTCCAGTGCGATGTTGCGCTTCTCATACTGCGCCGTGCCACTGGCGAAGGTGCCATCGACGGGCATCGCTGACACCGGCAGGCTGTTGCCGTCGCCCCGGTAGATGGGCAGGGTGAAGTCACGCACGAAGGCCGGCACATTGGCGGGCGTCGGCAGCGCGATGGGCGCCGCGCCTTCCTCCAGCAGCAGGCCCGGGAAGGCCACTTCATGCAGGCTGGCAAGGGTCACGTCGATGGCCTTGTGGTTCAGGTCGGCGAGGCGTTTGCTCTTCTTGCCGTAGGTCTTGTCCACCGCCTTCTTGATTGCCGCCAGCGCCTCGTCGCGCGGCAGGATGCCGGAGATGGCGAAGAAGCAAGTCTGCATGATGGTGTTGATGCGCCGCCCCATGCCCGCCGCCTGGGCCACCGCGTAGGCGTCGATCACCCACAGCTTGAGGCCGCGCGACAGGATGCCGGCACGCAGCGTGGCCGGCAGGCCGGCCCACACTTCATCCCTGGGCACCGGTGTGTTGAGCAGAAACACACCGCCCGGCGCCGCGTGGGCGAGCAGGTCGTAACGCTCGACGAACACCGTCTGGTGACAGGCCACGAAACCGGCCATGCCCTCCTCCACCAGGTAGCTGGCGCGAATCGCCCCTTCGCCAAAGCGCAGATGCGACACCGTCACCGCGCCGGACTTCTTCGAGTCGTACACGAAGTAGCCCTGCGCCTGCAGGCGGGTGGCCTCGCCGACGATCTTGATGGAGTTCTTGTTGGCCGACACCGTACCATCGGCCCCCAACCCCCAGAACACCGCGTGCTGCAGGCGGCGCGAGGCGTCGGTGCGGAAATGCGTGTCCCAGGCGAGGGACAGGTGAGTCACGTCATCAACAATGCCGACGGTGAACTGGCGCTTCGGCTTGGCGGCCTGCAGTTCGTCGAACACCGCAGCCACCATGCCCGGCGTGAATTCCTTGCTGGCCAGCCCGTAACGCCCGCCGATCACCCGCGGCATCGGGCGAATGCCGTCGGCGGCGGCTTCGGCGAAAGCGGTCACGATGTCCTTGTAGAGCGGCTCGCCGTCGGAGCCGGGCTCCTTGCAGCGGTCGAGCACGGCAATCGACTTGGCGGTGGCCGGAATCGCCGCCAGCAAAGCAGCCGGCGCCAGTGGGCGGAACAGGCGCAGCTTGAGCACGCCGACTTTCTCGCCGCGGGTAGTCAGGTGATCAACGGTTTCTTCGGCGGTCTCGGCGGCTGAACCCATCAGCACGATGACCCGCTCCGCATCCAGCGCACCGACGTAGTCGAAGAGCCGGTAGTGCCGCCCGGTAAGTTCGCCGAAGCGATCCATCGCCGCCTGCACGAGGCCCGGAAAGGCGTCGTAATACGGATTGGCGCGCTCGCGGCTCTGGAAAAACACGTCGGGGTTCTGCGCGGTGCCGCGGATCACCGGATGCTCGGGCGACAGGGCGCGGCTGCGGTGGGCGGCCACCAGCGTGTCGTCGATCATCGCGCGCACGGTTTCCGGCTCGACGGCGACGATCTTGGCGACTTCGTGCGAGGTACGGAAGCCGTCAAAAAAGTGGATCACCGGAATGCGCCCGGCCAGCGTGGCGGCCTGGGCGATCAGGGCCATGTCCTGGGCTTCCTGCACCGAGTTGCTGGCCAAGAGCGCACAGCCGGTGGCGCGGCAGGCCATCACGTCCGAGTGGTCGCCAAAGATGGAAAGCGCATGGGTGGCCAGCGCCCGCGCGGCGACGTGGAGCACGAAGGGCGTCAGCTCGCCGGCCATCTTGTAAAGGTTGGGGATGAACAGCAGCAGGCCCTGGCTGGCCGTGAAGCTGGTGCCCAGCGCACCCGAGGTGAGCGCCCCGTGCAGCGCACCGGCGGCGCCGCCTTCCGACTGCATCTCGATGATCTTGGGGACGACGCCCCACAGATTGGGCTTGCCCTGCGCCGCCCACTCGTCGGCCCATTCGCCCATGTTGGACGAGGGCGTGATCGGATAGATGGCGATCACCTCGCTGCCGAGGTAGGCCATCCGCGCGGCGGCTTCGTTGCCGTCGAGATTGAGATAGGTGCTCATGACAATTCCCTGATGGAAGGTTCGGCGTCTCGGGTGCCCCGTCTTGGCGCGGGTCATTGCAGTGCAGCAATGCCCAATAGTACGGCCGCCAAGCAGACCGGACTTTTGACATGGCGCAAAGGCAGGCATCGCCGGCCTGGCTCAGCCCGGGCTTGTCGGACTGAAGTCCGACCCACAGGAAAAGCGCATCGGTTCTGTGGGTCGGACTTGAGTCCGACTACACGCGCTCAGCCGGTCGAGTCGGACTGAAGTCCGACCCACAGGAAGGGCGTATCGGTTTTGTGGGTCGGACTTGAGTCCGACTACACGCGCTCGGCCGGTCGAGTCGGACTGAAGTCCGACCCACAGGAAGAGCGCACCGGTTTTGTGGGTCGGACTTCAGTCCGACTGCACACGTTCAGCCGCGCGAGAGAATGCGAATCTGCCGTTGCAGCACGTCACACTCCTCTTCAAGGCGCTCGCGGATTTCAGCGAACTCCGCGTCCCAATCGGCCGGATGGATGGCCTTGCGGTAAAGGGGATCGAGCTGAGCACTCTGAACAGCCAAAATCAGGTCGGCGGCATGATCCTGCAGATCCGACAAATGCCGCCGCAGCAGTTCGCACCCCGGCAACGACAGCGCATCCACCTGCAGCGTGGCGGCGCCGTCCAGCTCGCGGCAGACGGCGCGCAGCGCGGCCAGATCGCCACTGCGGTAAGCCTCCTGCAGGCGCAGGAAGAAGCCTTGGGCCGTGGCCTTGCCCGCCTCGGGAACCCGGTCCGGGTGGCAGCGCATGGCGGCGCTCCGGTAACGCTGCCGGAGTTCGGCCCGTTCATCGTCGCCCAGGGCGTCCAGCGCGGCGTTGTCGTCCGCCGCGAAGGGCTGACAGCCCTCCCACTCGGCAGCCGCTTCACGCTCGGCGTGCAGGTCTGCCTCGGCGCCGGAGCGGGCAGCCTTGAGACGCAGGAATTCGAGACGCAGGCGCAGACAGCTTTCAAACGACCCGCCGAGGGCTTCGTACTGGGCGATCTGGAAGGCCAGGATGACCTCGTCGATCACCGTCTTGCGGGCGGAAAGTTCGGCAATGCGCACATCCAGCCCGGCGATTTTCTTCCGCAGGGCTTCGACTTCCGGGTCGTCCCACGTCTGCACGCCGGACAACGCAGGCCTTTGCTCCGCGGCAGCCTGGAAGACAGCCAGAAACCGGAGAATGCTCATGGATCTTCCTTTCTGGCCGATGTTCGCCACCATAGTCGCCGCAAAAGGATTCCATTGGCAACCGTTGATGTTCATGCGGCATTTTTCCATTGACCCCTCAGCAAGTGCCCACTAGGCTCGAAACATCCCCCGCAGACACCACCGACCATGCCCGACGCCGCCCGCAAGACCCTCCTGCTGGTCTACCACTCATGGACCGGCGCCACTGAACAGATGATCCACGCCGTCGCCCGTGGCGCGGCCTGCGAGCCGGATGTGCGCGTTCGCCTGCTGCGGGCCGTCGAGGCGGGGCCGGAGGACTTGCTGACCGCCGACGGCTACGTCTTCGCCACCCCTGAAAACCTGGCGGCCATTGCCGGACTGATGAAGGACTTCTTCGACCGCAGCTATTACGCGGCACTCGATCAACTCAACGGCCGCCCCTACGCCAGCATCGTCTGCGCCGGCAGCGACGGCAGCAACGCGGCCCGCCAGATTGCCCGCATTGCCACGGGCTGGCGCCTGCGCGAAATCACCCCGCCCCTGATCGTGTGCACCCACGCCCAGACACCCGAAGAAATCCTCGCCCCCAAAAGCGTTGCCTCCACCGAGCTGACCAAGGGCGAAGAGCTTGGCGCGGCCTTCGCCACCGGCCTGGCGATCGGGGCCTTTTGATGCCGCGGGAGAGCACGCGCCAACCCCATCACAAGAACAGCCACGAAGTTACCGCTCTCGCATTGGCTTGTGATAAGGTTTGTAACAATTCAAAGGCAAACTATGGGTGACTGTAGGACGCAAAGCCACGGGCCCCTCTTTCTTATTGGCGGGCAGCCGGGTTGCAGTCAGTTTCTTATTCACCTGCATCCCGGTTCAGCGTTTCCTTTGATGAGCATAACGACTCGTCAATAAAGAAGGAGGCGCAAAATTCTTCTGCACCAGACCGCTCACGGCACCAGGCCCGCCACGCCGCTTGATGCCCATGCATTGCGGCGCCTCACTGCCTTGCCCGAATACCCGCCCGCCAGCGCCACGCCTGCAGGCCACAGCCGCGTACAGCCAATCCGCATTACGACAACCACGTACATTCGCAAAATGCACACCACTCAAAAAATTGCCGCCAAAGCCATTGCCGCCCTGCTGTGCCTGTCCACCGCAGCCCACGCACAGGAATCTGCCAATACGGAGCTGGATGCCTGCGTCAAGGAAGAACAAATCATGCTGACTGCAAAGGGCGCCGGTGCAGGTGTACTGGCCGGTCTGGGTGCAGCCCTTTTTTCCAACAACAAGAAAGACGCGCTCAAGAATGCGGCCATCGGTGCCGTGGTAGGTGGGGCTGCCGGCTTCGCAACCGCCTACTTCACGGCAGTCGATACCTGTTTCAAGAAAAACCCGGCATGGATTCCGGAATCCAAAATCGAGCGCACCAAGGCCTATGCCCAGGTCAAGAAAGACACCAAATACAAACCGACCGAAGGCATCAAGGCCCAAGCCACCAAAATTGAAATGCCAACCACCATCAAGGCAGGCGTACCGATGGATATTGTCAGCACCTTCATCGTGCTGACGCCCAACGGCGCAGAAACCCCGATCGTGATCGAGCGCAAACTGTTCGCCATTGTGGAGGGCAAGGAAACCGCCTTGACCTTTACCGGCAGGAACTCAGAAGAACGGACCGTGGAACCCGGCGAACATCAGGACACCGCCCGCCTGCCGATTCCCTCCGATGCCAAGGCCGACACCCAGTACCGCTTTGAATTCAGCGTGAGCGCAGGCGGCAAGCCTGTCTCCACCGTCAAGGAAACCGTGACCGTTCAGTAAGCCCACCACACGCCGCGGGACATGGCTCCCGCGGTCATTCCGGACTCCGCTCACATCCCGCGAAAGCAGCCCGATGCACCTCATCAAAATCCAGTTCTTGCAACGCATCCTGCTTCTGCTGAGCCCGCTGCTTCTGAGCGCCTGCGCCGCCAGCAGCCTGCATGGCTTTGAAAACGCCTACCAGGGCTACACGGTTCCCGAATCCCTGGTGGAACAGATAAAGGTCGAGTTGAAGCGTAACGGCCTCCCAGGCGCACAAATCGCCCGCGACAACGTCGGTCGCATCCGCCTGACCGGCAGCTACCGGGACGAGGACGAAGTCGACAAAGCCTTCGTCATCGTGCAGTCCATCATCGGGATCAAATCAACCTCCCCCTTCTACCCTGAAGACATCAAGGAAAAACGCTGGGAAGCCGACGCCCGACGGGCCCTGAGTCAATTCACCAAAACCAGCCGCGGCACCGCCGCCAAGTCGGAGAAGCGCGCCCTGATCGTCGGCATCAACACCTTTCGCGACGACAGGCTGACGCCGATCCTGGGCGAGGACGATGCCAGACTCGTCAAGCAGGAAGCCGAGAAGGCCGGCTACAAGACCACCACACTGCTCGGTGCGCAGGCCACCAAGGCCAACATTGAAACCGCCCTGGCACGGCTGAAACGCGAGATCGGGCCGGATGACAGCCTGCTGATCTACATCTCCAGCCATGGCAACAAGCCGATTCCGTCGCCGCGAGCCAAGGACGCACGCAAGATGTCGATCGCAGCCTATGACACCGGCGACACCGGCACGCCCGGCAACGGCACGGCCTTTCAGCTGAAGGTGCACGAGACCTCGGTGTCCGATACCAAGGTACAGGAACTGGCCCAGATCCCGACCCGGCAAACCCGCGTCATCATTGACACCTGCTACAGCGGCGAAATCCTCAAAGGCATCGCCGACGAGAGCAGCCGCTACATTCTCAAGACCAACGGCGGCGTGCCCGAACGCTCCGGCATTTCGATGCAGGCGTGGACGGGAGAGGCCTATGCCTCGAAGGCCATTTTCATGAACAACGAATCCGGGCCGGCCTCCTCTGCGCAAGCCAGGGGCAAAGACCAGCGCCCTGCCGCCGGACAACAGGCCATCGACCCGAACCGCTACACCGTCATCACGGCCACCAGCGACGGCGAACTCTCCTGGGGCCCGTCCGCCGGTGGCAGCTTCCAAAGCCCCGTATCGCCGGACAAAAAGCTCCAGGGCTCCTTCTTCACGCAGGCCTTCTTTGAATACCTGCGGCAATACAAAGGCCACCTGGAACCTGCCTTCGCCGCAGCCCAGACATTCACCTACAACAAGGTCAGCACGATTCCGCCGCCGCAAAACTGGAAAGGCCCGGTGCCCATCCAGCAACTGCCACGCCTGAATCCCCCCTTGCCCGCCGGTGACGCCAGCACACTCTACGATTGAGCCACTGACACCCCCAATCACATCCTCATCTTTTCCCGGGAGCCCGCCATTATGCGAACCACGCTGACCGCCTTATCCTTTTTCCTGCTGGCCGGCGGTGTCTGCGCCGAAGAGAGCTACAGTGCCAAATCCCTGTTTTTCGGCGAAGACGACTCCGTCATCGCCGTCTCGACCGCCGAAAAGGCCAAAGTCGCGAGCGCACCGGAAAGCATCAAGAAAGCCACCAAGACTGTCGCCCACAAAAAGCCGGCGAACATCGGCGCGAGCTATTTCATTCGCCTGAAAAGCCCCGATGGCACTTCCCGCGATGTGCTCTCCAGCCGCAAGTTCAAGACCGGCGAACGTTTCCAGCTCGGTGTGAAAGTCAATCGCCCGTCCTATATCTACATCCTCAACGAAGACCCCAGCGGCAAGATCGTCCAGCTCTATCCCCAGCCGGGGGGTGACAACTTCGTCAACGCAATGGGCGTCGTCTTTCTGCCCAGCCAGGGCTCGTTCGAATTCGATCAGCAGCCCGGCACCGAACAGTTGCTGGTCTATGTCTCGCCGACCCCCATCCAGGCGGGCATGCCGGAGCGCGTCAAAAAGATGCGTCCCGATGTCGTTTCCGTGCTGCCTGACGCGGCCCCAGCCTGCGCACCGCAGGCACTGGCCGACAACACGGCGCCGACAGACGCGGTCACTACCAACAGCGATCGCCAATACGCCTCCAAGGGCATTGCCTTTGCCGAAGAGCCGAACTGCGTCAAGGACGGCGCGAAGCCGGCCGCATCCGCCTACGCGGCGAAGGGCATCGCCTTCAGCGACGACGCGGCCCCCACCGGCACCGGTGCCCAGGTCGCCTCCTACGTCGTCAAGAAAACCAGCACCCCGGACACCGGCCTGTTCCTGAAGATCAAGCTGTCCCACCAGTAATCGCGCTAAAGAGAACCTCATGAGCAACAATCACCTGATCGTCGGCCTGGGCGGCACCGGGGGCAAAGTCATTCGCCACCTGCGCAAGACCATTGAACGCAGCAAGGACACCCAGGGCAAGAGCCCGTCCGACGCACGCTTCGAATTCCTCTACATCGATACGTCCCAGGACGAGATGGACAAAAAAGAGGAATGGAAAGTCCTCGGCAAGGAAATCGACCTGGCACGCAGCCAGTACCTCATCAATACGGCCAGCAGCGTCCGCCCGGTACTCGGTGACCCGGACTCCTTCCCCGGCCTGAAAGACTGGATCGAACCGCGCAACGTGTTCGACTTCGTCAATGCGACAACCGCTGGCGCAGCCCAGCGGCGCAAGCTCGGGCGCCTGGTATTTGCGCAAAACGCCTCACGCTTCGTCAAAGCCTTCGAAGACCGCCTGGCGGTGCTCGAATCGAGCCCCGGCGGCAAGGTCGGCGCCGTCATCCACGTGGTCTGCGGCCTGGCTGGTGGCACCGGCAGCGGCTCCATCGTCGATGCAGTCGCCCAGATCCGCCACAAATGCCCCGACCACGACCAGTACCGCATCCTGATCTACGCGATGCTGCCCGAGAAGAACTCCCGCCGCGTCAAGGACGTAGCCGGCTTTTCGACCTACTACGCCAACGGCTACGCCGCCCTCTCCGAACTCAACGCGCTGGCGGTGGGCAAGTACAAGCCGACCAACCTGCTCGACGGTTCGCGCCTCGATCACGACATCTATTTCAACGGCTGCTACCTGATCAACAACATCAACGAGCACAACATCCAGTTCGAAGTCGAATCGGAAGTGCCACGGATCGTTGGTGAGTTCATCTTCCAAAAGACGATGAACAAGGAATGGGAAGGCCTGGGTCGCGCCGAAAAGGGCGAGAACGACATCAAGAACTTCGAGAGCGAGGAAGACATCGGCAAGGCCCGCGCCAAGCTGTTCTTGTCTTTCGGCATCAAGCGCGTCGTGGTGCCCGAGCAGGAAATCAAGGAATTCCTGGCCTACGGGTTTGCCGAGCAGGCCACCCGCCAGCTGATGTACAACAACTTCCGGCAGGGCGAAGGCTATGCCGACGAATCCGTGGAGAAGGACTGGGGCTTCGAGGCCCGCAAGCCCGACACCCTGCAGTCCCTGCTGCTGACGGATGCGCACCTGACGCTGGAAACCGGCATTCTCGACGACGACGCCAAAAACGCCTCCTGGAAGCCGCCGCGCGAATACTGGAAGCAGATCGTCAGCCTTCAGGTGCCCAACATCAAGGACGACAAGACCATCGAGGAAACCGACTGGATTCCGGTGCTCAACACCCGGCTATCCAAAGTCTTCGATGACACCTATCGCACGATGGGCGGCGTCCGCAAGTTCTATGAAGTCAAGGGTAACGCCCGCCTCGAAATGGCCCGCCACATCGGACGCCACATCGAGAAAGAAATGTTTGCCCGCTGGAAGGCTGGCACCGCCTCGCTGATGCAACTGCGCCAGTTCACCGATGCGCTGATCGCCATGCTCGACGAGCGCAACCTTCTGTTGTCCGAAAAAGTCAGCAAGATGCCGACGGAGCTGCAGGCCGTCCAGCAGCGTATTGCCGAACTGTCCGCCCAGTTCAACAAGGTCGGCTTTCTTGGCAAGCACCTTACCGACAAGCGCGGCGGGCTGTTCGCCGACATCGGCACGCAGATTCAGGACCAATACATCCTGAACACCACCCACCAGGGCCTCAAGTTCGCCTGCAGCCTGCTCCCCTTCATCAAGGAACAGCTCACCGCCCTGCGTGGCGCCATCGACGAGCTGCACCAGAACCTCGCCGCCGCCACCGAGAAGGTCAACCAGGAGCGTGCCGCCCGCCTCGGCCCCTCCGACGCCGCCTACCAGAAGCGCATCTTCGACCAGAACGCCATCGGCAGCATCATGAAGGCCCTGATCGTCGATGAAGCCGCCCAGGCCGCCCGCACCCAGCGCGTTCGCCAGACCATCATCGACCTGGCCGGCACCGAGGTAGACAGTTTCGAGCAACTACGCCAGGGCATTTCGCTGGGCAGCGTGATCTCCACGCTGTCACAGGAGTCCGCGCAGATCGTCGAGCTGGCCCACGCCGAGATCGCCAAAACCCTGCCGCCGGTGCTGCACGTCAACATCGTCGAGCGCCTGCAGAAAAAATACGATGCCAACCCCAGCGGCCTCAAGGCCTTCGTCTCCGAGCTGTACGACGAAGCCGGCGCAATGCTCCTCTTCAACAAGACCGAAGTGGACCGCAGCGTCGCCAACAACGCCGGTGGCACCCGCGGGCGCGCCCAGACCATTGGCGTCTTCCTGCCCGAATGCGAGAACCAGAAGGACTTCCGCGGCAGTCTGGCAGCACTTTTCGACCAGCAGAAAGACCCGGCCTCCGACACCAAGGTGGCCACCGGTCATCTGTCCAACCAGATCGTGATCATGAAGATCGCCTCGCTGATGCCGGCGCGCTTCGTAGACTCCCTCACCGAACTCAAGCGTCACTATGACGGACTGCTCGGCGACACCAAGGAAGCGGTCCTGCTGCACGGCGAGGGTGACGGCAAGAAGCTCCCGCCCCTGTTCGCCCGCTCCACGTCCGAAGTCAACGCCCAGGCCAAGCGCAAGCCCTACCTCCTCATCGCGCGCCTGCTTGGCATGGTCAAGGAACGTCAGAACAAGACGTCCGGCCTGATGGAGTGGATCTTCAGCTACATCTCCGGCGGCCTGCCCAAAGTCGTGGTTCTGCAGGGCAAGACCTGGAGCGACATCCTGAATGGCGATCATCCTGCCGAAGTCCAGGGCGCCATCGAGAAGGAAGTCGCCAAACGGCTCGACGCGGAATACAAGCACATCGACAAGAAAATCGAACTGCGCAGCGCCTATCAGCAAATGGTTCTGGACTGCTTCAGCAACTCGGGTGAAGACGACCAGGACCCCGAGTTCCTGGCGCTCAGCGCGATGCAGAAACCCCTGCTCGAAATCCTGGGCCTCCCGCCGCAGGAAGATTAAATCCACAGCGACCAGCCGGCCCCCCGGCTTACCAGACACAGTCATACGAAGAGAGCAAAAATGGCGAAATACAAATGCCCGACCCTGGGCGATTGCGACAAGGCAAATTCCGGCGAAATTTTCGAGCGCGCCCCTGGCGAGGAACTCAAGTGCCCGGCTTGCGGCACCCTGCTGGATCCGGTGGCAACACCGGGCGGCAGTGGCGGTGGTGGCGGTGGCGGTGGCAGCAAGACGCTCCTGATCGCAGCCGGCGCAGCCGCCGTGCTGATTCTGGCAGGCGGCGGATACTACTTCACCGCCAAGCCCGCCAAGGCCCCGGAACCTCCGCCGATCACCCAGGAAGCCGCGGCTCCTGCACCAGCTCCTGCACCAGCTCCTGCACCGGCCCCCGTCGCCGCGCCGGCCACCAACTCGGGAATCCCGCCTTCCGAGGCCGAAACCCAGAAGCTGCGTGAAGAAAGTCAGGCCAAACTCGTCTCCGGCGAGGCCGCCAGCGCCGAACAGGCCGGCAGCAAGGCCGCCGCCAACGAAATGCTCAAGCTGGCCATCGCCAAGATGGCCCAGGGCAAACTCGAGGACGCCGAAAAGGATCTCCTCGAAGCCCGGGCACGTGATCCGAAACAGTCCCTGGTGTCCTACAACCTGGCGATCCTGCGCCTCAAGCAGGGCCGCAAGGACGACGCCCTCAAGGAGTTCGAAGCCAGTTTCATGGCCGGCTTCAACTACTTTGACAAGATGGATCAGGACACCGACCTCGACGCCCTGCGC
>NZ_SDKK01000001.1:221843-246856 GCF_008107625.1 Zoogloea oleivorans | reverse complement strand
GCACCGGCACCGGCACCGGCTATCGTGGCGCCGCCAGCCCGCGAGGTCGCCGCCCCAGCCCCAAGTGCCAGCCCGGTGGACCTGATCCGCCACGCCGAACGGAAACTCGCCGCCAACGAACTGCCTGAAGCCGAGGCCCTGCTTGTGCAGGCACGCCAGCAACGCGGCGATGAACCGATGATCGACTACAATCTGGCCATCCTGCGCATGCGCGCAGGGGACGAAGACGCAGCGGTACGCCATTTGCGCGACGCCTTCCAGCATGGATTCCGCGGTTTTTCTTTGCTTGATGCCTCAGCCGATCTCGCCCCACTCAAGACCGACCCCCGCTACAACGCGCTCCTGACCCGCTACCGGTAAGCTCCGCGCCCCCGCGCGGGGCAAAATCACCGGATCGGCGTCGCAGAGCAGGCCCTTCACATCGCTGCGGCAGGAATAAAATCGGCTTCTGCCGAACCTGCCCGGATGGCGAGCGTCGAACAGGCTCGCACCCACTCTACAAACCTGCCCCTGCCGATGCCTCATAACGTTTCCCTGATTGCCCTCATTGCTACCGGCTTCGGCCTGGCCCTTGTCCTCGGCATGCTCGCCGCCCGCCTGCGCATGCCGCCGCTGGTCGGCTATCTGCTGGCCGGCATGGCCATCGGCCCCGGCACGCCGGGTTTTGTCGCCGACATCGGCCTGGCCAGCCAACTGGCGGAAATCGGGGTGATGCTGCTGATGTTCGGCGTCGGGCTGCATTTCTCGCTGGATGACCTGCTGGCGGTGCGCAAGATCGCCGTGCCCGGGGCCATCGTGCAGATTGCCGTGGCCACCGGCCTGGGCGCCGGCACGGCCTTGTGGTGGGGCTGGCCGGTGGGCGAGGCGGTGGTCTTCGGCCTGGCCTTGTCGGTGGCCAGCACGGTGGTGCTGCTGCGCGCGCTGGAGGCCAAGGGCATCCTCGAATCGACCAACGGGCGCATCGCGGTGGGCTGGCTGGTGGTGGAAGATCTGGCGATGGTGCTGGTGCTGGTGCTGCTGCCGGCCCTGGCCCCGCTGCTGGGCGCCAAGGACGCCGCACCACTGGCCGACTTTCGCGACCTGGCCCTGACCGTCGGCCTCACGCTGGCCAAGGTGTCGGCCTTCATCGCGCTGATGCTGGTGGTTGGCCGGCGGGCCTTTCCGAAAGTGCTGTGGCTGGTGGCGCGCACCGGCTCGCGGGAGCTGTTCACGCTGTGCGTGATCGCCGCTGCGGTGGGTGTGGCCTACGCCTCGGCGGTGCTCTTCGACGTGTCCTTCGCGCTGGGCGCCTTCTTCGCCGGCATGATGATGCGCGAATCGGAGTTCAGCCACCGCGCGGCGGAAGACTCGCTGCCGCTGCGCGACGCCTTCTCGGTGCTGTTCTTCGTATCGGTGGGCATGCTTTTCGATCCACAGGTGCTGATTGAGGCGCCCTTCAAGGTGGCCGTTGTGGTGGCGATCATCCTGGTCGGCAAGACCATCGCCGCCATCGCGCTGGTGCTGGCCTTCCGCTACCCGCTCAATACGGCCCTGACGGTGGGGGCCAGCCTGGCCCAGATCGGCGAGTTCTCGTTCATTCTGGCCGGACTGGGGCTGGGCCTCGGCTTGCTCAGCATGGAAGGGCAGAACCTGATCCTTGCCGGGGCGCTGATTTCCATCGCCCTCAACTCGCTGCTTTTCGCCGCCATCGAGCCGGCCCAGGCGTGGGCGCGGGCCCGTTCGGCGTGGGCGCGCAAGCTCGACCTGCGCGACGACCCGCTCGCCGCCCTGCCCATGTCCACCGACCGCAAGCTGCTTTCCGGGCAGGTGGTGCTGGTGGGCTACGGCCGGATCGGCCAGCACATGGCCGCCGCCCTTGAGCTGCGCCACATTCCCTTTGTGGTTGCCGACAGCAACCGCGAGGTGGTGGAGAACCTGCGCCGCGCCGGCAAGGCCGCGGTGACGGGCGACGCCTCCGACCCGATCGTGCTCGTCCAGGCCCATATCACCCGCGCCGCCATGCTGGTGGTGACCACCCCCGACCCGCTGGCCAGCCGCAAGATGGTGGACATCGCCCGCAAGCTGAACCCCGGCATCGAAGTGGTGCTGCGCGCCGACAACGAAGACGGCGCCGCCCTCTTGCGTGCCGACAAGCTCGGCGAAGTGTTCGTCAGCGAGCAGGAACTGGCCCTGGGCATGACCCGCTACGTGCTTGGCCGCCTGCCCAGCGAGGCATAAACAGCCTGAGGCCTCAGGACGACGCCAGACTTGCGGGAAAGTGATGAAAGGTTGGCTGGGCAACGACCATCGCCTCATCCGCCACGGCCAGCAGCGTCGCCGTCACCTGGGCATCGATACGCCCCTGGCTGGCCAGTTCGGCGATGAAACCACTCACCTCCTTCACCGACAGCCCGGTGCGATACGGCCGCTTCTGCACCATCGCCTGAAAGATGTCGGCCACCCGCAGGATGCGCGCTTCAATCGGCAGCGCGTCGCCCTTGATATGGAAAGGATAGCCGCTGCCATCGGGCTCCTCGTGATGCCAGGCGGCCCACCGCGTGATCTCCTCGAAGCCGGCGATGTTGTGCAGGATGCGGAAGGTTTCGAAGCTGTGGGTATTGATGATGCGGCGCTCCATGGCGTCGAGCCGGCCGGGCTTGTCGAGGATTTCATCGGGCACCCGCAGCTTGCCCAGGTCGTGCAGCAAACCGGCAATTTCCAGCTTGTCGCAGTTTTCCTCAGTCACCCCCAGGCGCTCGGCCAGAAAGCGCGACAGCTGCGCCACCCCCAACGAATGTTCAGCGGTGAAGGGGCTCTTGGCATCGACAATGCGGGCAAAGATGCAGGCCAGCTGCTTGAGTTCGGCGATGGACGCCGGGTAGTCGTCGTCACGCTTGAGCAGCTCAAGCAGGCAGGCCTGGATCGAGCGCGGCTCCAGCATCAGCCAGAAGGCTTCGGTGCGCGAAGCCTTGAGAAACAGCTCGACCAGCTCTGGTGAGAAGTAGCTGCCCGCATGCCCGGCGATCTTGTCGCGGAGGGCATCGGTGTTCTGCAGCACGGAATTGTCGGCGTAATGAGGCGCCGCCAGCGCATCGACCCGGTCGACCAGATAGATCAGGTTGGCGTGACGCGCCACCGACGGCGTCACTTCGGTACGGGTCAGCTCTTCCCAGCGGGTGTGGTGATACAACACCGGCCGGGCCATCGGCACAAAGGGGGCAAAACCCTTGAGCAGCGCATGACCCACCTCGCAATGCACCTGCGAGCCATCCCAGTCGAACTCTTCCACCAGATGGCAATGGGTGCGCGTCGATGACACACCGATGTCGTGGAGCATGCCCAGGTCAAACAGAAACGCCACTTCGTCGTCCGGCAGGCCACCGGCCCGCCCGCACTCCGCCGCCATGATCCCGACCCGCTTGCCGTGGGCCACATCGTCCACGCCCACCAGATCGAGCGCATCCGACAGCGCGTAGATCACGTGGCGCAGATCAGCCTTGATGCTCATTTGTCACTCCTTCAACGGCCCCGGTACTCGGTCGGACTGCAGCCCATTTCCTGACGGAACATGTAGGTAAAGGCCGAGGTCGAGGCATAACCCAGTTCGAGGGCAATGTCGGTCACGCTGCGCCCGGCCCCCAGCCATTCCACGGCCCGGAACAGACGCAGGCGATGCCGCCATTCACGCAGCGTGATGCCCAGTTCCTTCTCGAAGCGGCGCGCCAGCGTGCGTGACGAAGCGCCCAGTTCGGCACCCCATTCATCCGCCCCGCGGGGGTCGGCGGGGTTGGCGTACAGCGCTTCGCAGATCTTGCGCAGCATCGGGCTTTTCGGCCACGGCAGGTGAAAGTCCTGCACCGGCAGACGCCGCAATTGCTCAAGAATGAGGCCGTTCACCTGCGCAATGTAGATATCGTCCTCGTTCCGTTTGGCGCCGTCCACCAGCTCGATGATCAAGGCCCTCAGGAAGGGAGACACCGCAAAGGCGGTGCAGGTTCGCGGCATGCCCAGGCCTGGCAGATCGGCCACGTAGAGATTGCGGAACGCGGCCCCATTCAGCGCTCCGGTGGTGTGCAGCACACCGGTGGGCACCCAGATGGCCTGCTCGGGGGTAATCACATACCAGCAGTCTTCCACCGTCACCACCAGCGTGCCCGAGGTGGCGTACACAAACTGGTTCCAGCGATGGGAATGCACCGGAAAGATGTGCCGCGCCGGCAGGCACTGGGAGCGCAGGAAGACCGGCCGCGGCAGGGTTTCGATCTCCGGCACCTCCACCGAGATCCAGTCGTCGCTCAAATCCATCTCTCCACTCCCCGGCAAAGCTGTCGTTTCATCGACACAGGAAGTCACTCTATCGAAAGCCTCCCCCTCCGCCAATCCGTAGTATCGATCTCCATAACAACCCCAAAACAGAGAGAACAGCATGACGACAGCCCAAGCCGCGCTCCCCGCGACCAGCCAGGCCGACCGCTACCGGGTGATCTTCGCCGGTATCTGTGCCCTGATCCTTACCGTGGGCCTGGCCCGCTTTGCCTACACGCCGCTCTTGCCGATCATGCGCGGCGAGGCCGGCCTCACCGATCTGGCCGGCGGCTGGCTGGCCACCTTCAACTACGCCGGCTACATCACCGGCGCACTGATGGCCGCCACCATCAGCGACCTCGGCCGCAAGTTCCAGCTCTACCGCATCGGTTTGGTGGTCGCCGTGGTCAGCACCGCCGCCATGGGCATGACGCAAGACCTCAACCTGTGGGTCGCCCTGCGCTTCGTGTCCGGGCTGTCGAGCACCGCCGGGCTGCTGATCGCCTCCGGCCTCGTCCTCAACTGGCTGATCCGCCACGGCCATCGGCCCGAGCTGGGCCTGCACTTTGCCGGCATCGGGCTGGGCATCGTGGTGTCGGGCCTGGCGGTGGCCGCCATGGTCGGCAACCTGGCCTGGGACGGCCAGTGGATCGGCCTCGGCCTGCTTGGCGTGGCCTTCTTCCTGCCCGCCTGGTTCTGGCTGCCGGCCCCCGCCGCAGTCAGCGCCCACGCCGCCGCCAGCCACCCCGCCGCCCCCGCCAAACGCTGGATGTGGCTGTTCATCGCCGCCTACTTCTGCGCCGGCTTCGGCTACGTGATCAGCGCCACCTTCATCGTCGCCATCGTCGAAAAGCTGCCGCTCTTGGCCGGCAAGGGCGGCTGGGTGTGGGTCATCGTCGGCCTCGCCGCCGCCCCCTCCTGCTTCCTGTGGGACCGCCTGTCTGCCCGCATGGGCCAGATCCCCGCCCTGCTCCTCGCCTACGGCCTGCAGATCGTGTCGATCCTGCTGCCCGCCCTGAGCGACGGCACCGCCGCCAACGTGGCCAGCGCCGTGCTCTACGGCGGCACCTTCGTCGGCATCGTCAGCCTCACCCTGTCGATCATCGGCCGCTGCTTCCCCGCCAACCCGGCCAAGGCCATGGCCCGCCTGACCCTCAGCTACGGCGTCGCCCAGATCGTCGCCCCCGCCATGGCCGGCTACATCGCCACCGCCACCGGCAGCTACCGCGGCGCCCTGTTCGTGGCCGCCTGGGTGATGGCCGCGGGGATGCTGTTCCTCATCGCCCTGCAACGCCAGGCGCAGCCGGAGAAGTAAAAAGGGGCGAAAGCCAGTCCAGCCCCGCCCCTGCCTGTGGGTCGGACTTCAGTCCGACTCAAATCGCTGAACCTGCGCTGTCGGACTGAAGTCCGACCCACAGTAAAACCTCTCCACACCCAAAAAATCGATCTCCCCCACCCGAATATCCCCCCCGGCAGACAAAATATCCCGCTCCGCCGATATTAAATCCATCCCCATCAGGGAAAGATTATGAAGCGACCGGGAAAAATCCATCCGCGCCGGGGAATTAATATCAAAATTCGTCGTTTAATCCCCGGCTGGACATATTAAATCCACGGCAGACGGGGATTAAACGACGATACCCACACATACATCCCCGATTTTCATTGATTAATCAATCGCGGAGCAGCAATCGCGGCGAGTGGCGGTAACGCCCGAAGGAAAGCGCAGCAACGGCCAACAAGGCCAGCGATGAGGGCTCGGGGATGTGCCGCCCCGTAACGTCCAGACGCCATTTGTCGATTTGCCACCCCTCGTTCCCGCAGCTCGGCAAACAAAAGTCGGCTTTACTGATATCAATCGAGAATGAACTATTAAAAATATCCAGATGATCGCCCGGGCCATTATGAGCCAGGATGGTTTCGGGAGCCGTCTGCATGTAAGTGTCAAATAAAGCACCTGAATTTGGGCGCCCCGCGCATACGCTGCCAGCAGTGCAATTGAACGTCACAGAATAAGTCGGCCCGCCACCGGCATCGCCATCGGCGGGATGCGGGTCGACTTTGTGGGTCAGCTCAACAGTTACTTCCAACTCATCGTTCACAGGTCGCACTATGGTGCTAAACAGAACCCTGGCGAGCCACTCCTGATTAAAAAGAACAGTGGATGACCGAAAGTCACTGACACGAACGTTTCCCCCCGTAACAACCAACTCAGCGTAGTTCGTCGACGAATTCCCTGCAAATGTGACGCTATTCAAGGGGTCTGAACCGGGAAAAGTGCCTGCAAACATTACTATCGCATGCGCACTTACTGGATTGAGCATCAACAACAATGTGCCGCATGCAAACCAATATTGGCGTTTGCGGCGTACAAGTGCTGTCGTGCTCGAAACACAAATACCAAGAAAATGACCAAGCATGGATAACATGACTTCCTCCTGAATTTTTATGAAAATCCAATACCCAACCGACTTATGAAAACTGCCCTCGCGACGTGAACGGATCGAGCGCTCTAGAATGAGGCAACATTCACGCCCAGAAAAAATATCGAACAAAAACAAGACGATATGGCGGCGAGGTCAGGACGGAAAATGAACAACGTAAAGAATTCCGACAAAACGGATAGTCACTGCAAACGTCTTTTGCACCCATCGGGACTCTCGTGTTCACCCGGCGCAGAGTGAGTCGGATGACAATTCATTCAAGCCCCGCTGTTTTAGCCGGGTTCTTGCCCTTGGTTGCAAACGAGAGGAAATCGATTGGGCTTTAATAGCTTCGATCATGGCCTGCCGTACATCTTTATCAGCGTCTACCCCATCGAGCTTATTTTTCAAAGTGAAGTATTACCAGTCAGCCCCGCGACAAGGCAGGCAAGACGAGGCGTAGGATTACGCCCTGCCACCCATTGTCCGAAATCGCATTCCTGCTCACCCGGCGTGCCTCCAGACAGGCAGGCCCTGATCCGATGGGAATGAAGGGCGAGAGCGAAGCAGTTCATCACGGCGAAGGGCAAGGAAGCAGGTGGAGAGTTTCGGACGAGTCGAGGTTTGGGTTTTTTTGTGGTCTGGGGGGTTGGGGGAGCTGCTATTCGGCCGTTCCGGCCGTTGCACCCACCAAGCTCGAACGACACGAATTCGCCCAGCAGCTGCCGTTTGCGAAGCGGGGTGCCGGACGGAGATTTGCGCCCATGTCGCCACATCGAATGGAACTGGCATCCGCAGCTGGCTAGGGTACCAACACCGGACTAATGAAAATGGGATAATGGTCAGCATTCAATGCTGAAACTCATTTCAATGCTGACCGCCCCTAAAGACGACAAGGACACCTACCTGACTATCGTCGGACTGATCGCAACTCTCCCATCGAGAGACACATTACTCAGGGTGGCCATCCCATCGATATCAAGCCAAGTCAGGCAATTAGATGCGTTAGTCATCGTTACCGACAACTTCTCCATGTCGGCAAACTTCGTTGAAACGCGCCAAAGACAGCTACCACGCACGGACGTCCATGTTCTGAGCAACGTGAAGGCACCCGGCGCAGCCAACACCTGGAACACAGGGATCGAGTACATCGCCGCTCACTGGCCGAAAGCCTATGTCGCGATTCTCGATGACGATGATCAGTGGGATCCCGAGCACTTGAGCATCTGCGAGGACGCAACTCGAAGTGTGGGTTCGCCAGATGTCGTAGTCTCGGGGCTTCGGACGCTCATCGATGGTGAAGAGGTACCACGTGATCCGCCGCTGTCGTTTTCCGTTGAGGATTTTCTGACCGGCAATCCCGGCTGGCAGGGGTCGAACACGTTTATCCGCCTGACAACGCTGCTTGCGGCGGGGCGTTTTACAGAAGGTCTCAAGAGCTGCAACGACAGAGATCTGGCAATCCGAGTCCTGTCGCTTCCCGATCCAAAGCTCGCCTTCACTGGTAGGCATACGGCTAGCTGGAATCTGGACACCGACAGATCCAGCCTCTCCTCTCGAAAAAGCGAGGCGAAACGCGTAGGGCTGGCGCAGTTCCTAGCGCTACATGGCCATCGGATGAATGAAGCTATCAGGCACCGTTTCTTTGAGCGCGTTGACAATCTATTCGGCTGGTCCGAAGAGGAGATTCAGGCAGAGGTTGGAGCCCCTGCGCATGCGTGACTCAGCTCCCCGGCGCCCTTGTCCCGTGCTCTCGGTTCGCGCGCTACATGCTCGCGGCATGCTCTCAGCCAAGATCCTTTCCGCCCAACTCGTCATCGGGATTACCGTTTGCAACCAGGCCCGGAGGCTGCCACGAGCACTCAAGTCGGCGCTGTCACAAACGGTCGTCGAGAACGGCCACGCGGTCGTTGTTCTGCTCGACGACCAGTCCACGGACGGCTGGCGAGAAAGTTGCTGCGAGCTGCTAGAGCATCCGAGCGTGTTGGTGATCGAAGGTATCTGTGGCTCTGCATCCCGAGCCCGCAATGCGCTGCTCGACTTCGTCGATCAACACCTTCCTGGTGCTCGTTGGGTCGCAAGGCTCGATGCGGATGACGTTCTGGCTTCCAGCGTGTCGGTCGCCGTGTTGTGCCGCGAAGGCGATGAGTCTGGGGCCCAATATGTGCTCGGCAGCAATCACCTTGCAGTTGATGAGGAGCTACTAGATCGTTCTAACATCGCGGACCCTGCAGTTTTGCTGGATCGCCAACGGTTGGTCCACTTTGTCGAAGGGTTCTGCCTGCACGGAGCGCCTCAGGAACTGCCTTCCTGTAACCTCGTGCTGCGCAGTCAATCCGGAATCCGCTATCCAGATATCCGAAGCGCCGAAGATCACTGGCTTGTGGCATCACTCCTGTGTCTACATCCCGAAAAGGGCATCGTCGTCCCTTCACCGATCTATGCGGTGTACTCGCTCGGCGGCGCCACGACGCAAGACAATCGGCGCTCCGCTCAATGGGCACTTCAGCGGGAACGCTTGGCCGTGGCAGTCCGCTGCTGGTTGGAGGCTTTAGAGAGCCAACGATCAATTCTGGGCGTTGGGCAGGAAGGCATCGTATGGCGGGAGGGCAACCGAATTCACAAACGGTTCTATCCATGGGCTATGGACGCGGACGCCGTGGAGCGGTTGAAACCTCTGTGCGATTCAGTGGGAGAAGATGGGCCGATTCCGGTGGTGGAATGGAGCATCGAGGCGGAGGGGGAAATACGATGCCACTACCAATGGACGGTCTCAAGCGCGTTTCCAGCCACTGTGCCGGAGAGCACGGTCACCCACTTCTTGCGACAACTTCATCGACACGGGTTGGTCACTTCCAACATCAAGCGATCCAATTTCAGGGTTCTGAAGGACGGCAGGCTGATCTATATCGATGTTGGCGACGACATCGTTCCTTTCACGCCTTCACGCTTCCTGGACGCAGCCGCCCGACTCTACAGCATCGCCATGCTGGGTAACTCAGACCACGAACTCGCACGGCGGACCTCGATACTGCGTCAACATGAGGCCCTTGATCAGTTGGCTGGTTTTCCTCGCTTTTATCGATCGCTCGTCGAGGGCCTATTTCCTCACGTGTCCCCGATGCAAACCAAGGTGGAGCCACCAGAAGCAGACCGTGCTTGCGATGTCACCCTTCTGATCAAGGGATGCCCGCAGGATGCCGCGCTGATGGAGGACCAAGTGCGGCACATCATCACCCAACTCTCCTCACCAAAGAAGTTTGGGAAAATTGTGCTGGCGATCGACCGGTACCAGGGCCCCTATCTGCGGCAGTTTGGTGCAGGCGATCTGGGGCGGGTCAGCGCGGTGGCGGCGGAGCTCAGATCGGTGAGTATGGTGGATGAAGTCTGGTTCTCGCCGACTGACCCTGCTGAAATCCATTCCACGTACGCACGCTGGTTCGGCAACGACCTGGTTCATGAGACCCACACCACAAGCGGCGCGCCTCTGTTCTCACAGATCTGGGCGTTCGACCAAGTCCGCACCCGCTATGTTCTTCAGTGCGATGTAGACGTACTGATCGGACGTAAAGACGTCAGCCACGATTTCATCGCGGATATGCTTGCAGCGGCGCAACCAGCGGACGTTCTGGGGGTGGGCTTCAACATTCCTCAGCCGATAGATGGCTTCAAGCCATATACCGGCAACTTTGTCCCTGAGATCAGATTTGGCCTCTTCGACCTGGAGCGACTAAAGGCTCTGCAGCCCATGACAAACCCGGTCCAGGAAGGGCGCTTCGAATGGATGTGGCACCGGGCCGTTCAGCACCGACAGCAACAAACGGGGATGCGCTGCGTGCGGGGCGGGGATAGCCGATCTTTCTACGTCCATCCGAGAAACGAAGACAAGGCCCACCGGAGCCTGCCGACTTGGCGAGACCTCATTGCACAGGGCATTGTCCCGCACGAGCAAGGTGGGGAGTGGGACTTGGTGCCTACGGCGAATTGGTCTTATCCCGCTAGGACGGAGCCGTTGGTATTCTTGATGAAGGGACGCGACACGGGATTCGCCAAACTCAAGCGGAGCATCGACTCCTTGCGGATGCAGGAGGATCAGCGCTTCGGCATCATCATCATCGACGACGCCGGTGATTTTGGAGCGACCTGGTTCATTCCAGATTTACTCGGCCCCTTGCGGGAGCGCACGACGCTCATTCGCCGGAGGAGTCGGAGCGGGTACGTCAGGAACTTCATCGAAGCCGTTGAGGTGATCTGCCAGCATGACGAAGTCCTAGTCGTTACGCTGGATCTCGACGACGTCTTGATGTCGTGGAAAGTTTCGTCACGATTGCTGAGCGCCATCGAGGACGGCGCCGACCTGATCCACGGTGTGATGTTTCGCCCCGACAAGCCGCTTCATCTCTACGAACCTGATTATGAGAATCCCCGAGAAAAGGGGGGTGGCAATGTCTGGACTCATCTGCGAGGATTTCGGAAGTCTCTGTTTCAACAGATACCAAAGGATCATCTGCGCATCAACGGGCATTGGGTCGATAACGTGACGGACTACGCCATCATGATCCCGGCGACGGAGCTCGCTCAGAAACCCGTCTTCATCCATGAAGATTTCTGCTATTACCACGAGCGTGCCCCGTACTCGACCGAGCGCAAGCACGAGCAGCAGGGAATTCTGCGCAAACTGCTTGCATATCCGCGTCTCAGCCGCCTACCAAGTCAACCTGACAAACCATGAGCCGCTGAAGGACAGCATCCAACGGTGCGGATAATCTATTGTTGAATAGCCACCAATTGGGTGTTACAGGGTTATGGCGGCTCAAGAAGAAGTGTCGCTCTAAGGTCGTCAGCCTGGTCTCCTCAGCATTGCAGGCCCAGGCTCGTCGTTCAAGGGCCGCTAGCCAGTTCAGCGTTTCGGCAAACTCACCTTCCAGATCGGACCGCGCTTGACCAAAGAGATTCTCCAGTGCCGTCACTGGATCGGTGTCTGTTGGCTCTCCGCTATTGGTCAGCGCTTCAGGGGTGAGTGAGTCCCAGATGAGGCGTTCCGGACCATTCTCACGCAGGAGGGAAAAACCGAGCCGTCGCTCTCCTAGCCAATTGTGAAAGGCACAGGGCAAGGGTTTTCGAGACGACATGCCTGGGGGGCGAATGAAGCTGGGCTTGAGGGGCATACGGTAAACGTAAACCTGCTCCGCAACCTGTAATGCAGCATGGATCGCGACTAGGCCCGACGATGGGAAACAACGAAGGATTGGCTCCAGTGTCAAGGCTGAATTTCTGAGCAGATCCTCAAACTGCTGACACCAAGCAGGCTCTAAGCACGGGGCAGCGACGACAAACGGCCGGCAATCAGTCAGTAGCCCTGCATGCTTCCAGTTCGAGATTTGAATCTCGCCTCGCACCGAGAGGGGGCGTTCATCGGATGGGTTGAATGTAACTGTCAGCTGATTCGCGATCGGCTCTTCTGCCACCCCTGGTCCATTTCCGGAGATACGTAATTTTCTAAATTGCAATTTAAAATACGGACTTGTAGTCACTAGAGAAAATTTTATATCCAGCATTAAACCATGCCGGTTCAAGGGGGCAGGGGCAAGGCTGCCGCAGCTACGCATTCCGGATTGATTTCTTTGCTGAGGCTCAGTTGGCACATCTCAACAAAACAAAGAGTTGCGAAGTTGAGATGGCTACAGGAAAGTCAGAAAGTAATGTCATTTGCGTAGCTGCGGGAGCCCTGGGTTCGGCAGGCTCCTCATCGGAGCCATGCCTCCCGATACAATGCCGCCGGATAATCGACTCCAATCCAGAGTGCCAACCAAGATGACTACACATCTCGATCGCTTGCTATTTGCCCAAGGGGGTCAGTGCTTCTTCTGCTTGAAGCCTCTGCCCAAAGCCGAGGCTTCAGTCGAGCATCTGGTCGCTAGTGCCAACGGCGGCACGAACGACGATGGGAACTGCGTGGCCTGTTGCAAGGCGCTCAACCACCTGCTGGGCTCGAAGTCGATCAAGGAAAAGATGCAGATCGTCCTCAATCAGCGCGGCAACTTCCAGTGTCCTAGTTCCGCATGTGCTCAGCCTGCGCCGCCACCTAGTCCTGCACCTGCGGCAACCGCTCCCAAGGCAGCGCTTCAATCGACCAACGGAAACCCGTCAGCAATTGATCTGGTGCTCGCCGACCTCAAAAAACGAGGAGCCTCCCGCCCACGCAAGGTTGCCACCCTGACCAGCACAATCAAGGCACTACTCAAGCAACACCAGAAGCCGAACACCGATGCGGAAATTGTCAGCCTAATCGCAGAGCTTCAGAAGCGCGGCAAAGTGATCGTCACCGACACCAAGGTCAGCTACAGGCTCGGTTAATGCAACGTGACCTAACCAGTGCTCCATTGGACTGAGAGGGTGCTGAGCGACAGCTGGCTGCCGCATAGCTGCTACTCCTTCCGCTAAACACGAATGTCGGCAAAGGCCGACAACCCGCCCCCAATCCGAATTCACCCGCTACCAGACTGGTGGCCTTAGCCCGGCCGCCGGGTAAACAGTCGCTGATCCCACACGACTTTCTCCGGCGCCGACAACACCAGGCGGCTGGCGTCCGGGTGGTGGGGGTTCACCAGGGCATTCCATTCCGGGCGGGCCAGGACCGAGGGCACCAGCAGGACGGCGCTTCTTGCCTGTTCAAGCCACAGGTCGCCAAATTCCCGTGCACAGGCGCTGTTCTCGGCATCCCATCCGGTGGGCAGCGCGTTGGCGTGGTGGCGTTCGACCGTCACGCCGGCGGGCAGCGCAGCAATGACGAAGCGCTGCGTCGCCGGGATGCGGCCGATGCTGGCGTGGGCGAGAATTTCGAGCATGGCGCAGGCGTAGCTCAGGGAGCCGTAGATGACCGGGCGGCCGGGGCTGTTCCAGCGGCCGCCGACAAGTGCGGCGCCACTGCCGTCCCACAGGGGATGGCGCTCGTCGCCGATGCGGAATATCTGCATCAGGCCGCGATCCCGTAGTACAGCCTCCAGAGCAGTTCTTCGACGCGGCGGGCGCCCAGTTCGGTCATGGAAACGTCGAGGGGCGTGCGGCCTTGCAGCATGGCGTGGGGGCTGCCCAGAAAGGCCTGGGCGTCCTGTTCCGAGTTCCAGACGTATTCGGCGGTAGCGAAGATCCGGGCCAGCCTTTCGGTCCGCCCGGACTCTTCGGCCGACAGGCTGTCGCGACGACGCTTGTAGGTGGCTTCGGGAATGATCCGGTACAGCAGCGCCTTGCGCTCTTCCGAGCTTTTGCAGACGTGCTCGATGCTGGCCTTCAGGCTTCCCTTCGGCAGGCCTTTCGAGACCATCTCGTCAAGTTCGGAAAACGAGTGCGGGACAGGCACCAGATCCATGACGGCGGCAATTTTCTGCGGACTTACAAGTAGCATGGCGACGACTCCAGAGGAATCAAGTGATTCTTGATTAATGGATCACATGATACCCAATATCAAGGTCGCCATGCGGGACAGGCTCACGCCACGGGCTTGATCTTGCTGGCCGCCAGCTTGGCCCGCTCGCGCGCTTCGTTCACGTCGGCACCGTTGGCCACCGCCACGCCCATGCGGCGCTTGGTGAAGGATTCCGGCTTGCCGAACAAACGGATGTCGCTGCGTGGCACGGCCAGCGCTTCGGCGACGCCTTCGAAGGCGATGCCGGCGGCTTCCATGCCGCCGTAGATCACCGCCGAGGCGCCCGGCTCGCGCAGGCTCACGTCCACCGGCAGGCCGAGGATGGCGCGGGCGTGAAGCTCGAATTCGGAGAAGCGCTGGGAACACAGGGTCACCAGCCCGGTGTCGTGGGGCCGCGGGCTGACTTCCGAGAACCACACGTCGTCGCCCTTCACGAACAGTTCAACGCCGAACAAACCGCGCCCGCCCAGGTTGGCGGTGACAGCCCCGGCGATCTCCCGCGCGCGGGCCAGTGCGGCCGGGCGCATGGCCTGCGGCTGCCAGGATTCGACGTAGTCGCCCGACACCTGCACGTGGCCGATGGGGTCGCAGAAGTAGGTTTGCACTTCACCGGCAGCATCTTTGGCACGCACGGTGAGCAAGGTGATTTCGTATTCAAAATCGACGAAGCCTTCGACGATGACCCGGCCCGAATTCACCCGTCCGCCGGCGGCGGCGTAGTCCCACGCCGTCTGCACGTCGTCCGGCCCCCGGAGCAGGGACTGGCCCTTACCGGAGGACGACATCACCGGTTTGACGATGCACGGGTAGCCGATGGCGGGCGCACCGTCGCTGCCGTCGATGGCGGCCTGCAACTCGGCCAGCGAATCGGCAAAGCGGTAGGGCGAGGTGGGCAGGCCGAGTTCTTCGGCGGCGAGGCGGCGGATGCCTTCGCGGTTCATGGTCAGCCTGGCGGCGCGGGCGGTGGGGATGACTTCGGCCAGGCCTTCGGCTTCGATCTCGACCAGCATGTCGGTGGCGATGGCTTCGATTTCGGGCACCACCAGGTGCGGCTTTTCCAGTTCGATCAGGGCCCGCAGAGCGGCGCCGTCGGTCATCGAAATGACGTGGGAGCGATGGGCGACCTGGTGGCCGGGGGCGTTCGGGTAGCGATCCACGGCAATCGTTTCCACGCCCAGGCGTTGCAGGGCGATGAGGACTTCCTTGCCGAGTTCGCCGGAGCCAAGCAGCATCACGCGCAGGGCGGTGGGGGAAAGAGGGGTGCCGAGTTTCATGGATCGCTCCGTGTGGGGTGAGACGCGGATTATACGGACACCCCCGCCGCTGGTGACCCGGCGCTTACGGGATGCGGAACCTGCCGATCTGCTGCTTCAGATTGCCGGCAATCCCTTCGAGCTGGTGAGCGGTGGCAGCCGTGCCACGAATGGATTCGGTGGTTTCCTCGACCATGCCGGCAATCTGCTCGACCCGCTGGGCGATGGAGGTGCTGGCGGCGCTTTGCTCGCGGGTCGCGTCGGCCACCTCGCCCACCCGTTCGAGGGTGCGGCGGGCACCGCTCTCGATAGTCTGCAGCAACTCGGTGGCCGATCCGGCCAGCTCGACGCCCTCCTGCACCTCGGGCAAGGCGGCGTTCATGGCGTCGACGGCACCCACGGTGTCGTGCTGGATGCCGACGATCATCTGCTCGATTTCGGTGGTGGCCAGGGATGTGCGTTCGGCCAGCTTGCGGACTTCGTCGGCCACCACGGCAAAGCCCCGCCCCTGCTCGCCGGCGCGGGCCGCCTCGATGGCAGCATTGAGGGCCAGCAGGTTGGTCTGGCCGGCAATTTCCTTGATCACATTGGCAATCGACGAAACCTGCCGGGCGCGCTCTTCGAGGGCATGGATGCGGCCCGACGCATCGGATACGGTGCGGGAAATCTTCTGGATCGACTCGGCCGCCAGTTGCACGCGGGTGGTGCCGAGCCCGGCGAGCTGGACGGCTTCGCGGGAGTCCACCGAGGTGTCGTGGGCACTGTCGGAAATGTGGCTGGAGCTGACGGTCAGCTCCTCGATGGCCGCCGCCATGGCCGAGGTGGCGTCGGACTGGCGTTCTGCGGCACCGGAAATATCTTCCGATACTGTGGCGATCAGCGTGGCGTTGCTGACCAGCTTGTCGGCGTCGCTGTTGATTTCTCGGACGAGCTGGCGCAGGGCCCCCACCATCGTGCCGGTCGCATGGAGCAGGCTGCCGGCCGGGGCCTGGCGGACATCCGCCGTCAGGTCGCCAGCCGCAACGCGCTGCATCACCGCCGCCGCTTCGCTCGGTTCGCCGCCCAGCTCACGCAGGATGCCGGCCCCCAGCCGCCAGCCGAAAAAGCTCAGCAAGGCCAGCAAAACCGCCGAAATACCGCCGAAGATCCAGGCAATCGACTGATAGGCCTTGTCGATGTCATCCACAAAAACCCCGGTCCCGACCATCAGGTTCCAGGGCGCGAAGGGCGCCGCGTAGGCGAGCTTGGGTTCGGGCGGCAGTTCCTTGCTGCGATCCCACATGAAGTCCACGAAGCCGCCACCCTTGCCGGCGGCCGCAGCCAGTTCGCGAATCAGCAGCTTGCCCTTGGCGTCCTTCAGATCCCATTTGCTCTGGCCCTCGAAATCGGGCTTGATGGGATGCATGAAGGTCAGCCCTTCCATGTTGTAAATGAAGAAGTATTCGTTGCCGCTGTAGCGCACCCCCCGCAGGGCTTCGCGGGCGGCACGGCGGGCGTCCTCGTCGGACAGTTTTCCGTCGGTGGCCTGGGTGTGGAAATGCTTGAGTACGCTCACGGCGCTCTCGACCTGGCTCTGGAGTTTGTCCTTGCGGTCTTCCAGCATGGTCGACTTCAGCTGGAACAGGGCCGTCAGACACAGGCACAGCAGACCAGCCAGGGTCAGGCCGACCAGCAACTGGATGCGCGTCGAAACACGCAAGGGGTTCGCGGTGCTCATTGGTTCTTCTCCGGCACAAATCGAAACCGGCGCGTGGCCTCCCGCCAACGCCGTCGATTGAGGTTTCATTACGACGACGCTGACGGTTTACTTGAACACCATTTTTTTATCGCTGCATAAGCCGGAATGCAGGCAAAAAAAACCGGGCAGTTGCCTGCCCGGCGCAGGCCTTGGCGGTGCTGTGGTACACCGTGCAGCCGCCAGACTGATCCCGCCAGCCTCCGCAGCGCCCCGCCACCGTCCGGTGAGCGGGGCGTTTTTCATTGGCCGGGGTGTCCGCATTACAATGCTCCCCCTGCCGACCGGGAACCCTGCCATGCCGATTCACCTGCTGCCTGACCACCTCATCAACCAGATCGCCGCCGGCGAGGTGGTCGAGCGGCCCGCCTCGGTGCTCAAGGAAGTACTGGAAAACGCCATGGACGCCGGCGCGACGGCCGTCGAGGTGCAACTGGAGCAAGGCGGTGTGCGACGCATCCGCGTGGCCGACGACGGCTGCGGCATTCCCAGGGACGAATTGCCGCTGGCGCTCGAACGTCACGCCACCAGCAAGATCGCCAGCCTCGACGACCTGGAACACGTGGGCACCATGGGCTTTCGCGGCGAGGCGCTGGCCGCCATTGCCGCCGTGTCGCGGATGAGCATCACCAGCCGCTTCGACACCGAACCCCACGCCTGGCGCATCGACGCCGACCCGCGCGAACTGGCCCCGGCGGCCCTCAACCACGGCTCGGTGGTGGACGTAGCCGACCTCTATTTCAACACCCCGGCGCGGCGCAAGTTCCTGAAAAGCGAAGGCACCGAGTTCGCCCATTGCGACGACGTCTTCCGCCGCGTCGCCCTGGCCCGTCCGGACGTGGCCCTGCAACTGAGCCACAACGGCCGGGTCAGCCACCGCCTGCCCTCCGGCACCAAGGAAGCGCGGGTGCGCGCCCTGCTCGGCGACGACTTCCTCGCCGCCGCCCGGCTGGTCGAAGCGGAATCCGGCCTGATCCGCCTTTCCGGCTACGCTTCGCTGCCGGCCTATTCGCGCAGCAGCCGCGATGCCCAGTTCTTCTACGTGAATGGCCGCTTCGTGCGCGACAAGCTGGTCACCCACGCCATTCGCGAGGCCTACGCCGACATCCTCCACGGCAGCCGCCACCCGGCCTACGTGCTGTTCCTGGAGCTCGACCCGTACGGCGTGGATGTGAACGTGCATCCGGCCAAGATCGAGGTACGCTTCCGTGATTCGCGGGCCATTCACCAGTTTGTGTACCACGCGCTGAAACGGGTACTGGCCGTCTCGGGCGCCGGCAGCAGCGAAAGCCTGGGCGTGCGCAACGAAGCAGAACCAGCTGGCCTCCCCAGCACGGGAAGCACGGCCTACTCAACGCCCTACGCGCCTCCCGCCGCGCTGCCGCCGCTACAGGGCCGGCTGGCCATGGAGCCGGCCTCGCGCGCCTATTTCGAATTCGCCGCCTCGGCGCGCCCCGACGCACCGGCATTTTCAGGCGCCGCCGTTTCAAACACGTTCGGCCCCCGACCCAGCCCGGCAGGCAACGAATCGGTAAATGCGTACGCCCTGCCCGCCAGCGACCTCGCCCCGCCCCTCGGCTATGCCATCGCCCAGTTGCACGGCGTGTACATCCTGGCCCAGAACGAAGCCGGCCTGATCCTCGTGGACATGCACGCCGCCCACGAACGCATCCTCTACGAACGCCTCAAAACCCTGCTCGACGGCACGCCCGGCGTGCAGCGCCTGCTGATTCCCGCTGTCTTCGGCGTCGGCACCAAGGACATGGCCAGCGCCGAAGAGCACGACGAACTGCTCGAACGCATGGGATTCGAGATCGCCCCGGCCGGCCCGCAGGAACTTGCCGTGCGCAGCGTCCCGGCGCTGCTCGCCACGGCCCCGGTGAGCGAACTGGTACGTGCGCTGCTGGCTGAACTGCGCGACTACCCGAGCACCGACGTCATCACCGCGCGGCGCAACGAGCTGCTGGCCACCATGGCCTGCCACGGCGCCGTGCGCGCCAACCGCAGCCTGACCATTCCGGAAATGAACGCGCTGCTGCGCGAAATGGAAGCGACCGAGCGGGCCGACCAGTGCAACCACGGCCGCCCCACCTGGACCGCCCTGACGATGACGGATCTGGACCGACTCTTCCTGCGCGGCCGCTAGCGCCTGCGTACCCTCATGCGCCACAGCAGGACCAGCATCAGGGCGATGCCGATCGCACTGCCTGCCCAGAAAAAAGTGTAGACCGGCGCCCCGACCCAGGCGATGCGAACCACATGGCGCCCCGGCGGAGCCGACAGTACGAACTGCCCGTTCGCGCAATGCACACTTGCTCCGTTCTCCGGCGCAACACGCCCTGCCAGTGTCGTGTAGCAGGCAACAGCGAGCGGCAGAGCCTGGATGGTGTGATCGGACTCCACCGAGATCACGCGCTGCGTGCCACCTTCGACTGCAGACCGGCAACTGACGGCATTGGCACGGCATTCTCGTGCCAGGTCTGGCGCGGGTTCTCCAGGAACGGAAAAGTTGAGGGGCACGAAATTCTTGTTGTAGCCCGCCAGCGTGTCCGGCTCCATCTGGATGGCGTCCGGCGTCTGATCCACGTTTTTGTGAAGATGCAAGAAGCCGATTGCCGGCGGCAAAACGAGCAGAACGGCAAACTCGATCCATGCCACCCGCCTGGGCAGAAAACCCCGTCCAGCGAGAAAGACGTGAGCAGCCCAGCCAATCAGGGCCGGAAACACGAAGCGGAGTGGTGTTTGCAGCTTGTCGGCAATCGACGGAAAAGCCGCCCACAGCGGATACGAAAAATCCAGGGCGGCAAAAGCACAAATGGCAGAAGCAGCCGCCAGTGTCCGATGCACGGGATCGCCAGGCTTCATCGCGCGCCAGATTCCGCCGCACAACACGAGCAGCAAAGGCACGCCCATCGACACCATCTGGACACTGATCCACCACGGCCTGGAAAAGTGCATCGAGATCAGGGGCAGCGCAAAGGAATCCTGCCAGCGAATATCCCGCGCGTAATGGGCAAGATCCAGAAAACGGGCGAAATAGACAGGCTGCACCGAAAACGGCAAGGCCATAAGGAAGGCAATGCCAACAATGGCCAGAACGTCCTTCAAGGCCGTCCACCGCCCCGCCCGGATGTAAAAGAAGCAGGCCGGCAACACGAAGGACAACAGCACGATCCCGGCCGTCAGCAAATGGCCGGCAAAGGCCGTTGCAAAAAACAATATGGCAAACAGGGGGCGCAAAAGC
This sequence comes from Zoogloea oleivorans, assembly GCF_008107625.1. Taxonomy (GTDB): domain Bacteria; phylum Pseudomonadota; class Gammaproteobacteria; order Burkholderiales; family Rhodocyclaceae; genus Zoogloea; species Zoogloea oleivorans. Next base: position 226,491 of record NZ_SDKK01000001.1, on the reverse strand, counting down.
GTGCGCGAAGACCCGTCATTGCCCGCCAGCAGCACGAGGCCGCAAAGGCTCAATACGGAAGAAAAATAGGCTGCATAGCCCTGCACATAATAGGCAAGAAACACCGCCGCGCTCGACGTTCCGAGGCCAAGGGCCGCCAGCGCCCGATAGCGGAATTCTGCCGGGCTGGGCAGGGCCAGAAGAATCGTGACCCCGACGGCAAAGCAGGTCGTGAATGCGTAGAGGAGTGCCAGGGTGGGCCCAAAACCCATCCACTGCCAGAGCGCCGGAACAATGTACGAAACCGGGCCGTAATGATCGAAGCTGGCTTCCCCCGCCCCCGCATGCGCCAGCGGATTCCAGCGCGGAATGAAATTGCCTGACACAAACTGCTCGAAAACAAAGGCGGCATTGCGGGTGTGAAAGCGCAGATCGGTCGAGTCCGGCGCAATGTAGGCGCGGACGCAAACGAACATCAGCAACAGGCACGCGACAAGCGCCAGCAGAGCCAGGCCGTCAATATTCAAAAACAGCCTGCTTTTTGAGGGTGTGGTGCTCTGCAATGACATCAGTTGTGTGCCTCTAAAAGCTTCGACCCGGGTGACATTGCCAGAAACATCAAGCGAATCCAGGCCCGGCACGGGGAAGTGAGGGCCGTCAGATGCAAAACAATGTCGATGAACGCACTCAGCAATGCCGTTTGCTGCAATGCAAAACTGAGAGCGTCATGTTACCGGAAGCAGGCACCCCTGCGCATTACGGCCCTATACCACCTCGCATGCCTGCGGCCAGCGCAGGCTGCTGCCCATTTCCCTCAGTTTCCCGGCAATGGCCGAGGCCACGAGCGGGCGGTCGAAACGGTAGCCCTGGAACTCGTCGCAACCCAGCTCGCGCAGCAGCGTGTACTGCAGCCCCGTCTCGACGCCTTCGGCCACCACCTCCAGCCCCAGACTGTGGCCGAGGCTGATGATCGCGCGGGAAAACAGGAAATCCTCCGTATCGGGCCCCAGCCCGTCCACAAAGGATTTGTCGATCTTGATGACGTCGATGGGCAGGCTCTTCAGGTAAGCGAGGCTGGAATAGCCCGTCCCGAAATCATCCACGGCCACGGTAAGGCCGCGGGCCTTGAGGCTGCCGAGGGCCGAAATCATGTGCTTCGGATCGGCCATCAACTGGGTCTCGGTGATCTCCAGTTCGATGCAGCGGTGCGGCAGATCATGGCGATCGAGAATGCCGAAAAGCCGCTCGGCGAACTGTCCGTCGCGGAACAGCTGGACCGAGCAGTTGATGGCAATCCGCGGACAGGGCAGGCCCGCCTGGCGCCAGACGTCGAGCTGGCTGGCCACCGCCTCGATGACGAAATCGGTGATCGGCACGATCAGGCCCGTCTCCTCGGCGATCGGGATGAAGCGCACCGGCGAGATCGCCCCGAACTCGGTGCTCTGCCAGCGCAGCAGGGCCTCCAGTGCGCGCAGCTCGCCGTTGCGCCCGAGGCGGGGCTGATACACCAGCGACAACTCCTTGCGCTCGAGGGCGCTGCGCAAGGCCATTTCCAGCTCAAGACGGGCGGTGGCATTGGCACCGATTTCCGGCGTAAAGCGATGCACCCGCGCCCGCCCGGCGGCCTTGGCGGCGTACATGGCCGCATCCGCCTGCTGCAGCAGATGGGGCAAATCCCGCGCATCGTCGGGAAAGTGCGCGATACCGATGCTGGACGTCACGGTGACTTCCTGCTCGCCGAGCAGGATCGGCCGGGCAATCGATTCCTGAACCCGCGCCAGCACCGCTTCAAGCTTGCCGTCGAGGGCGCCGGCTTCGAGCATCAGCACGAACTCGTCGCCGCCGTAACGGGCCAGCACGTCCGTCGCCCGCAGGCACTGGGACAAGCGGTGCGACACCGCCAGCAACAGCTTGTCACCGTAAAGATGGCCGAGGGAATCGTTGATGACCTTGAAATTGTCGAGGTCGATGAAGGCGATGACCAGCCCCTCGCCACGCCGTTCGGCGCGCCGTGCGCTCTCTTCGAAACGCTCGGCGAAACTGCTGCGGTTGAACAGCCCGGTGAGCTGGTCACGGGTGGCCTGGTGGCGCAGGCGGCTCTCGGCCTCGCGCTGGGCAGTGACGTCGCGCACCGAGCCTTCGTAATAAAGGAAATTCCCGTCGAGGTCGCACACGCTGTGGGCGCTCTCGGAGATCCACACGATGCTGCCGTCCCGGCGGCGCACCGCCGAAACGAAATCCCGCACTTCGCCGTCGGCCTGCATCCGGGTGGTGAACTCGCTGCGCCGCTCTGGATCGACATACAACTGCCGCCCGACGTTGCGCAGCTCGGCAATCAGCTGGGCCGGCGAGGAATAGCCGTAGATCGTCGCCAGGGCCGGGTTGGCCGCCAGATAGAGGCCATCCATCGAAGTCTGGAAGAGCCCCTCGCTGCCGGAATCGAAAATACTGCGGTAGCGCAACTCGGCGTCGGCGAGCTGCTGCCGGGCACGCACTTCGTCGGTGATGTCCTTGATCTGGGCTTCCGTGTAAAACACGCCGTCGTCCCCGCGTCGCCCGGCCCCCTGCTCGCTGACCCAGCGCACGCTGCCATTGCGGTGAGTGATCCGGTAATCCACCCGATAGCGCCCCGCCGCCTCGGCGGCCTCGGTGACATGGGCCATCAGCGGCAGCCGGTCTTCGGGCAGCACAAGTCCGCTGAAAAACAGGCCATCCCCCCGGGTCAGTACCGTCGTCGGCCAGCCGCACAGGGCTTGGGCGCCATCGCCTGCATAGATCAGGCTGCGCTCACGGCCACCGGCCACGAGCCGGCCCTGGATCAGCATGCCTTCGAGCGCCGCCAGCACCCTTTCCGCCAGGGACGGCGGCTCTGCCTGGGGCAAGGCGGGAACCACGCTCAACCGGTTTGCGTTGCTTGTCACGCTACTCATTCCTGATTTACTCCAACGGAGTCCTTCAAATCAGCGCCAATGCGCTCGATCCATGCAAACACCGTATCAATCGATTCGGTCGCTGTCTTGTAGAACGCAGCCACGGGGTAATCCACCCGCTCCCGCAAAAACCCGGCCCGCACGATGTGGACCAGGCTTTCCGTTGCCGTACGCGCCACCAGCGCCTCGACGGGAGGCGCAATGCCCCGGTAGCACTGATAGGCCGTCACCAGCAAGGCCTGCGCCGACGAACACAGAAAAAGCAGGCGCGTCCGCTTGAATGCCGTACAGCCCCCCTGGGCCGCCACGCCGCAGCACATCCCGCGAATCTGCCCGAGGCACTCGGCGAGCGCCGGCAGCTGGCGGGCGTAATCCGAGACAAGACGATCCTGCTCACGGTCGAGCCCTGGCCACTGCTCGGCCAGCAGACCGATCCGCCCGAGAATCTGCTCGATCAGACGGCTGTGGCGCAGGAACGCCATCTCCGCCGAAAGCTGTCCACGCGTGGCCAGCAATGCCTGCCAGCCCGCCTCGATCTCATCCACAAAAGCGCCATCGCTACGGGCAGGAGATGCGGCCCGACAGCTCGCCAGAGCTTCATCAAGCCCGCTGACGACCCCATCGCGCGCGCAGGGATGACCGACATCCGTATGCGACCAGCCAGCACACAGCGCCCGGTGACACTGCACAAGGCGGAGCACACCCAGCAGGCGGTCGGCAAACAGGCAGGCGGGCAGAAAGTGGCGCAGACCGGACTGAACCACATGAACGGCACATTCCGTCATGCGCGCCCCGCACATGTCGGCGAACCTGGCGCAAATCCGTTCCAAAGCCGGTCTACAGATCGATGCGGGATCATGGAATCTCTCTGTTTGAATGACAGTGATTGTGCACTGCAACTACGGATGGGGAAGGGCAAGCTTTAGCGAAAAATTCACATAAAAAAACAAAAACTCACACGGAATTTTTTCCCAATGAATGATTTGCACTCACCTTTTCCCGCTCGGCACAGCACCCCGGAGGCCGGATCGGCGCGCCAGGCAAGGCGCTCGAAAACGCCGACATTGCGGCGGCGCAGCATGCAAGGCGGCACAAAACGGTGTCACGAGCACAAACACATGCACCTCTTGCCAGGAGAACGAGCCCGACGCCAGCCGCCTTTTCTTGCCGACTCGATCCCTAAGCCCGGATAATGGAAGGTTAGACAGGTATCTCATCTCCTTCCCGTGAAACTCGAACGCATCCTCCAGAACCAGGGCTTTGGCAGCCGTCGCCAGTGCCGTCAGCTTGTTGAACTTGGCGAAGTCCGCATCGCCGGCGAAGTCATGGACAACCCCGGCGCCGAGATCGCCACGGCCGGCCTCGTCTTCGAAGTGGAAGACGAACCCTGGACCTACCGGGAAAAAACCTACGTCGCCCTCTACAAGCCGGCCGGCTACGAGTGCTCCCACGAGCCCAAGCACCACCGCAGCGTGTATTCGCTGCTGCCCTACCAGCTGGTCGCCCGCGACGTGCAAAGCGTCGGGCGGCTCGATGTGGACACCACCGGGCTGCTGCTGTTTTCCGACGACGGCGCCTTCATCCACAACCTGTCGTCTCCAAAGAAGCACGTGCCCAAGACCTATCGGGCCGAACTGGCCGAAGACGGCACCGAAGCCCTCGTGCAACAGTTGCTCGACGGCGTCGACCTGATCGAAGAACCCCAGCCCGTGCGCGCCCTCACCGCCCGCCTGCTGGCC
>NZ_SDKK01000001.1:183786-221332 GCF_008107625.1 Zoogloea oleivorans | reverse complement strand
CGAGCGCCCCGCCCGTCCCTACGGCGACCGGCCGCCGCGTCCGGCCGGTGATCGCCCGGCCCGACCCGATTTCGCCAAACCGGACGCCGACGCCCGCCCTCCCCGTCATGAGCGCAAAAAATGGACCGGCGAGCCGCGTACGCCCATCGAGCCGTCGCCACTCCGCGATGACGGCTCGATCCGCCTCTCCAAGCGCATGACCGAACTCGGCCTGTGCTCGCGCCGCGAAGCCGACGAGTACATCGAAAAGGGCTGGGTGCGCGTCGATGGCGAGGTGGTCAGCGAACTCGGTTCCCGCGTCAAGCCCGGCCAGGCCGTCGAACTGGACCGCCGCGGCCAGACCGCTCAGGATGGCCGCGTCACCTTCCTGCTCAACAAGCCGGTAGGCTACGTCTCCGGCCAGGCCGAAGACGGCTACGAGCCCGCCAGCGTGCTGCTGGTGCCGGATAACCGCTGGGCCGAAGATCCCAGCGAAACCCGCTACCTGCGCACCCACCAGCGCGGCCTGGCGCCCGCCGGCCGGCTCGACATCGACTCCGTCGGCCTGCTGGTGTTCACCCAGGACGGACGCATCGCCCGCGCACTGATCGGCGACGACTCGAAGATCGAGAAGGAATACCACGTGCGCGTCGAAGGCACAGTCGATGCAAAAGGCCTGGCCCTGCTCAACCACGGCCTGTCCCTCGACGGCGAGGCCCTGCGCCCGGCCAAGGTCAGCTGGCTCAACGAAGACCAACTGCGCTTTGTGCTGCGCGAAGGCAAGAAGCGCCAGATCCGCCGCATGTGCGAAATGGTTGGCCTCAAGGTCGTCGGCCTCAAGCGCGTGCGCATCGGGCGCATCATGCTTGGCCACCTGCCCCCCGGGCAGTGGCGCTACCTTAGCCCGGATGAAGTCTTCTAAGCCGGCACGGGCGTATGTAGATTTAATACTTCGGCGTGACATGCCCCCTGTCGGCAGGGGACATGTCACGGGTAGAATCGATGTAAAGGCGGCCTGCGCCCGGGACTCCCGCAGGCTCGCCCTTACAAGCCACTTCCGCCACCGCCCATGACGCTCCTGCACGCCCTGCACCGCCTTCTCCTTGCCTGCCTGCTCGCCATCCTGTGGCCAGGTGCGGCCTTTGCCATGCTGAGCGAAGTCTACGATGGCGTGCTCCTCCCGGACAGCTTTGAAAATCCGATCACCATCACCATCGAAGTACGCGAACAGGGCAGTACGCTGATTGGCCGCGTCAAGACCGGCCCGCCTCTCAATACCTCCTCCCCCATCTACGTCGGTGAGAACAACTCCGGCAAGTGCAAGATCCGCACCCCGATCACGCCGACCATCACCCTCCGCCTCTTCGGCAGCTGCCACCAAACCCTTTACGAAGGCACCTACACGACGCTGACAGTCAGCCAGGAGGCCAGATCCCACGGCATCTTCCGCATGCAGCCAAGGCAGCCGAAGAAAAAGGAAACCGAGGAAGAAAAAAACCGCAGCATCAAGGCGCTTCCACCCGCAGACACCCTCACCGACTGCATCCGCAGCAACACCCGCTGCCTGCTGGGCTGCCCCCGTGGCGACTACAACGTGGAGTTTCTGTGCTCCAACCGATGCCGCCAGAAATTCCAGTCTTGCAAGAGCAAGAGCAATCAGCCGCCAGCCACTGCACCCACTCCCGAAGCAGTCCCGGCGGAGCCGCGCTGACACGGGCAGCAGCTCAAGTAAGGCCGGCCCATGCCGTAACCCGACAATACGGTCAGCAGGCAGTACGAAGGAGAAGACGTGAGCGAGGGAAACGACGAAATCCTGTTTTGCGACGAACCGCCCGACACGCCCCCCTCCGGGCCGAACTGGCGGGTGCTGATTGTCGATGACGAAATCGACGTACACCAGACCACCGTCTTCGCCATGCGCGGCCTCGAAGTGCTTGGCCGCACCATCGAATTCCTGCACGCCTACAGCGCCGCCGAAGCCTGCCGCCTGCTTGCCACCGAAAAGGACATCGCCGTCGCGCTGCTCGATGTGGTGATGGAAGAAGTGGATGCCGGCCTGAGTCTGGCCCGCACCATTCGCGACACCCTCGGACTGCATGAATTGCGCATCGTCCTGCGCACCGGTCAGCCCGGCTATGCGCCCGAGATGGACGTCATCCGCGATTACGACATCAACGACTACAAGACCAAGTCCGACCTCACCCGCATCAAGCTGTACACCACGCTCACCGCAGCAATACGCTCCTACAACCAGCTCCACATCATCGCCGCCAGCCGGCGCGGGCTCGACCTGATCGTCCGCGGCAGTGCCAAGCTGATGGCCGAGCGCGGCATCAACGAGTTCGCCAGCGGCGTCATCACCCAGATCACGGGCCTCCTCGGTCTGCCTCCGGAAGGGCTGATCATCGCCCGCCGCAACGACGCCGAGCCGGTCAACGCCGACAACCTGCGCATCGTGGCCGCCGCCGGTCGTTACGCCGGACTGCTCAACCAGCCGCTGACCCGGGTCGACGACGCCGATGCCCGCGCGCTCCTGCTGCGCTGCCTGTCCGAAGAATCCAGCGTCTTCGGCGCCCGTCACACCGCCCTGCTGCTCGGCGCCGGCGCCGGCATGGTGATGGCCGCCTACCTGGACAGCGCGCAACCCATCGGTGGAACCGATCGGCTGCTGATCGAAGTCTTCTGCAGCAACATTGCGGTGTGCCTGGAAAACCTCGACCTGTTTTCCCAGCTCAGCGTGTCGGCCTACGTGGACCCGCTCCTCAAGCTGCCCAACCGGACCCGCCTGATGCAGGAGATCGACCACCGCAAGCGGAAGGTCGGCGCGGAAGAAGAAACCCTGATCCTCATCGACCTGGACCACTTCTCGGAAACCAACGAAGCCCTTGGCCATCAATACGGTGACCGCATCCTGCGCGCCGTGGGGGCCCGCCTCCGCGAAAGCTTTACCGGATCGGTGATGGTCGCCCGGGTGCATGGCGACACCTTCGGCCTGCTCGGCCCTGTCAGCCGCCTGCCGCAGCAGAACGTTGCCGACCTGTTCCAGGAGCCCTTCGACATCGACAACGCCGAGCAGATGATCTCCGCCACCTTCGGCTGCGTGCGCCTCGACGAACTGACCGGTGACGGCGCCGAGATCATCAAGTGCGCCAGCATCGCCCTCAAGCGCGCCAAGGCCAACGGGCGGGGCAGTTTCGCCCGCTACGACCGGGACATGGGCACCGAAGTGCAGGAGCGGGTCCGGCTCCTGCGCAACCTGCGCAATGCCTTCCAGCACGACCGCCTGTTTCTCAACTACCAGCCCCAGATCGACCTCTCCAACGGACGCATCATTGGTGCCGAAGCGCTGATCCGCTGGAAAACCGAAAGCGGCGAACTGGTTCCACCCGACAGCTTCATCGCCATCGCCGAATACTCCGGCCTGATCGTCGATATTGGCCAGTGGGTGCTGCGCAACGCCTGCTTCCGCCAGATCAGCCTCGAGAAAGCCGGCTTCACCAACTTCCGGATGGCCGTCAACGTCTCCATCGCCCAGTTCCGCCACCCCCAGTTTCTCGACATGCTCGAACAAGCCCTCGCCGACACGGGAATCAACCCGGCGCTGCTTGAACTGGAAATCACCGAGTCGATGGCGATGCTCGAACCGGATTACGTGATCGGCGTGATCCACAAGGTCAAGACACTGGGCATCAGCGTGGCGGTGGACGACTTCGGCACCGGCTTCTCGTCGCTTTCCTACCTGCAGCGACTGGCCGTCGATCGCCTGAAAATCGACCGGGGTTTTGTAAATGCCATCCGGAGCCCCGCCCAGACTACCGAATGCATCGCCCAGACGGTCATCCAGCTCGGCCGCAACCTGGGCCTGACGGTGATTGCCGAAGGCGTCGAAACCGAAACCCAGGCCAGACTCCTCAAGCAGATGGGCTGCCATGAAGCCCAGGGCTACCTCTTCGCCCATCCGCTCGACAGCAGTGAGCTGGTACGCTGGCTGGAACAGCACCGCGACAGCGGCTGCCCGCTCAACGACTGACGCACGGAAAGCCGCCGGATGCCCCTTCTTCGCGCAGGCATCCTTCTATTCCTGATCCTGGCCGGCAATCCGGTTCAGGCCGGCGGCGTGGTCCGCTTCGCCGCCATTGAGCGCGAACCCTACTCCGGACATTCCCTGCCCGACCAAGGCTACGTCCCGGAACTGGTCAGAGCCGCCTTTGCACGCAGCGGCTACCGGGTCGACATCGCCTTCTATCCGCCCAGCCGGGCCCGCAGCCTGGCAGAAAGCGGCGAAGTGGATGGGTGGATGCCGGTCTATGCCGACCCGGCCCTGGGCGACAATTTCATCCTGTCGGCCCCCTTTCCAGGCGATCACCTTGGCCTCCTGAAACGCAGGGAATCGATCATTCGGCTGGGCAAGGATGCAGCACGCCACCCGGTCGCGGCGCTCGAAGCCCTGTCGCGCTACCGCTTCGGCGCCACCCGTGGCACCCTGCCGGCCCCGGCGGCCGAAGCCACCGGGCGACTGCGCCGGGAGCTGGTCAGCCAGGATCTGCAAAATCTCGACAAGCTGGCCTACAGGCGCATCGATGTGGCGATCATCGACAAATACGTGGCCGCCGACCTGATGGCGCTGCACCGCCCGCACTTCATCGGCAAGCTCGAATTCCTCACCCCGGCCCTGTTCTCCAGCCCCTTCCACCTGGCCTTCCCGCTCGCCCAGGCCCGTCACATCGAGTTGCGCCAGGCCTTCAACAACGGTCTCAAGGCCCTCGAAAAGGACGGCAGCCTGCTGCGCATCCTGTCGCGCCACGGCCTGGCCGCCCCCTCGCCAACGCGCAGCGGCCGCACACGCCTGACCATCGGCACCGTCAATAACCGGGAGATGCAGGTCATGCAGCGCCTCTCCCGCCAGTTCGAGCGGGCCCATCCCGACATCGAACTCGAATGGCGCGTACTCGAAGAAAACATCCTGCGCCGACGCACCCTCAGCGACCTGGCCATCGCCGACGGCCAGTTCGACGTCATCACCATCGGCCCCAACGAAGCCCAGAGCTGGCGCCAGGGCTGGCTGCTGCCCATCGACACGCTGCCCCCCGGCTACGAGCTCGAAGACATCCTGCCAACCGTACGCAGCAGCCTGACCGTGGGCGGCAAACTCTACGCGCTGCCCTTCTACGCCGAAAGTTCGATGACCTACTATCGGCGCGACCTCTTCCAGCAAGCCGGCCTCGTAATGCCGGCCCGCCCGAGCGTCAATGACATCCGCCGCTTCGCCCAGGCCCTGCATCGCCCCGAAAAACAGCAATACGGCATCTGCCTGCGCGGAAAACCCGGCTGGGGCGAAAACATGGCACTGATCGGCACCCTGATCAACACTTTTGGCGGACGCTGGTTCACACCACGCTGGGAGCCCGAGATCGACTCCCCCGAATGGGCCAACGCAATCAACTGGTATGTGGACGTGCTGGGCAGCTACGGCCCGCCCGACGCGGTCCGCACCAGCTTCAACGAAAACCTGCGGCTCTTCGCCGACGGTCACTGCGCCATGTGGATCGATGCCACCGTCGCGGCCGGCAGCCTGTTCAACCCGAAGGAATCGAAAGTCGCCGCCAGCCTCGGCTTTGCTGCTGCCCCCACCGCCGTCACGCCGAAGGGCTCCCACTGGCTGTGGACCTGGGCACTGGCCATTCCGGCCTCCACCGAAAAGCGCGACGCCGCCAAACAGTTCATCACCTGGGCCACCTCGAAAGACTACATCCGCCTTGTGGCCGCCGAAGAGGGCTGGGTTTCGGCCCCACCAGGCACCCGCCGTTCAACCTACGACAATCCGGACTACAAGGCCGCAGCCCCCTTTGCCGGCTTTGTGCTCGATGCCCTCACCAAGGCCGACCCGCGTGACCCGACCGTCAAGCCAGTGCCCTACGTCGGCATCCAGGTTGTGGCAATCCAGGAGTTCCCGGCCATCGGCAATATGGTGGGACAGGAAATCAGCGAGGCTCTGAACGGCAAACAGGACGTCAGCCAGGCCCTGCAGCGGGCCCAAAAGCAAACCCGCAAGCAACTGCGCGAATCCGGCTACCTGCCCTGAAACACCTCAACTGACCGGTCGCGCTGGCGCCACCGGCGGGATTGTCACCCGGAACACCGTCCCCTGCCCCGGCGCACTGCTCACCTCAATGGCGCCGCCGAGCAGCCCCACCACGATGTTGCGCGCGATATGCAAACCCAGCCCCGAGCCGCCCTGACCAAAGCGGGTCGTAAAGAAGGGCTCGAAGATCCGCTGCAGCACCTCCGGCGACATGCCGACACCGTCGTCCCGACACACCAGACAGACTTGTCCGTCATCCAGCAAACGGGTGGAGATCGCCACGCAGCCCGTGTCCCGGCCGGAAAAGGCATGCGTCAGGGCGTTCAGCAACAGATTGGTCAGCACCTGGCCGAGTGGCCCCGGATAGCTGTCCATCGTCACGTCCTGCAGGTCGGTCTCGATGCGAAAAGGCGTGCGATTGAAACTCGGGCGCACGGTAATCAGGATCTCGTTGACCACCTCGACCAGACCGAAACTGCGCCGCATGTCGGTCGTCTGGTCGATGGCCAGCTGCTTGAAACCGCGTACCAGATCAGCCGCCCGCATCACATTGCGCTGCAGGATGTCCTGACCTTCCCGCGCCTCTTCCACATGGGTTTGCAGATCAGAGCGGCGCAGCGTGTTGCTGGCGATGCGCGCCTCCAGTCCGGCGAGCAGGTCTTCCAGTGTGGTGACCACCGTCAGCGCATTGCCGAGGGGCGTGTTCAGCTCGTGGGCGACGCCCGCCACCAAACGCCCCAGGGAGGCCAGTTTCTCCGCCTCGATGAGGCCGCTCTGGGTGCTCTTCAGGGCTTCGAGGGCGCCGCGCAGCTCTTCATTGGCGCGGGATAAAGCCTCGGTGCGCCCGGCCACCCGCTGCTCCAAAAGGGCGGCGTGGGCAGTGAGTTCGTCATTCTTGGCATGCAGTTCGTCAAAGGCATGCAGCAAGGCCACCCGCATGTTCTCAAGGGCTACCGCCACGCGCCCCACTTCATCGTCCCGCAAGGGATGAATTTCGCGGTTCAGATTGCCTTCCGACAAGATCCGCGCCGCTCCCGTCAGGGCCGCCATCGGGCGCAACAGGCGGCGCTGCAGGAAACCCATGATCAACACCCCGCCGATCACCAGCATCGCCGCCGTCGCCAGCATGCTCCGCTCGACGGTGGCCCGCGCCAGGGCCAGATACGGTGCCGACGTCATCCGGACCGCCACCCGCCCGATGACTTCCCCATTGGCGACGATGTCACCCGACTGGCCAAGCACGCTCGCCACATCCGCCTCCCCCGCCACCGCGTACTCGACAAACGGCCGCTGGGCGGCACTGTCGAACACCGTAACCGAGACGACCCGCGGATCGTCCGCCACCAGCGCCCTGACGGTGGCCTCCGCCTCGTCCCGCGCGTAATCCCACAGCTGGCCCTGCATGGTGAGGGTCAGGACGCGGGTGGTGCGCGCCAGATCGCGGGACAAATCCTGACGGGCCCGCTCTTCGCTGAAATAGTGTTCCAGTGCAAAGCTCAGGGCCGCGGCGGCGACCAGCCCGATGAGCACGGCCAGCAGCGTGATCCAGCGCACACTGACCGGCAACAGCCACCCACCCTGGCGCTGCGGAGCGTGGGCGTCGAGGGAGGAATGGGGCATTCTGCGTCACCATGCGGGGGATCAATCAAGCCTAGCACAGCCCCTCCGGCCGCCACCCGCGCTTTTCGCCAGCGGCGCCAGCCTCCATGACACAAGGTATAATGCTCGGTTTTCCCGAACCAGCCAGGGCACCGATCATGGAAGCAGAACGTCTGAACGCCATCTCCAACAAGCTCGCCGACCTGAAGGCTCGGGAGCAAGAACTTCGGAGGTATCTTTGACTACGATACCAAGTCGGAAAAACTGATCGAAGTCAGCAAGCAGCTCGAAGACCCCGATATCTGGAACGATGCGGCGCACGCCCAGGAACTCGGCAAGGAAAAGAAGACCCTCGAAGGCGTCGTGGTGAACCTGCAGGAAATCGACCAGGGCCTGGTCGACTGCAAGGAACTCTTCGAACTGGCCGCGATGGAAGAAGACGAGGACACCGTGGTAGCCGTGGAAACCGACGTGGCGGCGCTTGAAGCCCGCGTTGGCGAACTCGAATTCCGCCGCATGTTCAACAACCCGATGGACGGCAACGCCTGCTTCATCGAAATCCAGTCCGGCGCCGGTGGCACCGAGGCCCAGGACTGGGCCGGCATGCTTGAACGCATGTACCTGCGCTACTGCGAACGCAAGGGCTTCAGCGTCGAACTGCTGGAAGAATCCGAAGGTGAAGTGGCCGGCATCAAGAGCGCCACCATCAAGGTCGGTGGCGAGTACGCCTACGGCTTCCTGCGCACCGAGACCGGCATCCACCGCCTCGTCCGCAAGAGCCCCTTCGACTCCAATGCCCGCCGCCACACCAGCTTCTGCTCGGTGTTCGTGTTCCCCGAGGTGGACGACTCCATCGAGATCGACATCAACCCCGCCGACGTGCGCACCGACACCTATCGCGCCTCCGGCGCGGGCGGTCAGCACATCAACAAGACCGACTCCGCGGTGCGTCTCACCCACATCCCCACCGGCATCGTCGTGCAGTGCCAGAACGACCGTTCCCAGCACCGCAACAGGGACGAAGCCTGGTCCATGCTGCGCGCCCGCCTCTATGAAGCCGAGCTGCGCAAGCGCCAGAGCGAACAGCAGAAGCTCGAAGACTCGAAGAGCGACATCGGCTGGGGCCACCAGATCCGCAGCTACGTGCTCGACCAGAGCCGCATCAAGGATCTGCGCACCAGCTACGAAGTGGGCAACACCCAGGGCGTACTCGACGGCGACCTGGACGGCTTCATCCAGGCCAGTCTCAAGCAGGGCGTTTAAGGCAGTTTTGCCGGGATCTTCAATATGATGCGTTTCTTCCGCTGGCTGACAGCCGGCTTCGTGGTGCTGCTGGCTGTCCTGGTGGTGCTGGCCTTCAAGGCAGTGGAAGAGATACCGCTCGTCCCGCAAGCGGAGGCCCCGTCCGCGGCTGCCGTCGCGCGGGCGAAGGACATCATCCGCAAGAATGACCCGCGCAAGCTGGCCCGCAATGAAAGCCACGAAGTCCGCATCACCGGGGCCGACCTGGAAGCCCTGCTCAATTTCGCCAGCGGGCGCGGCCTGAAGGGCAGCGCGGCCCTCAACCTCTATCAGGGCCACGCGGAGATCCGTTATTCCGCGCGCCTGCCCGGCACGCCCCTCGGCCGCTTCCTCAACGTAAGTGCCCAGGTCGGCAGCAGTGGCGACCAGCTCGAACTCGAACAGGTGCACATCGGCCAGGTGCCGATCCCCTCCCCCGTCTTCAAGCTCGCCCTCAGGCAATACATCAAGCACACCGAGCTGGCCGACGAGCTCAGGCTCCTCAAACAGACCATCTCGCAAATCATCATCGCCCCGGACAGCGTCCGCTTCACCTACGTGTGGCAGCCGGAAATCCTCGACTCGGCCCGCGCCCTGGCCATTTCGCCGGATCAGCGCGAACGTCTCACCGCCGCCCATCGCCAGCTGGTTGCCCAGATGGACAGCGTTGCTCAAGCCCGCACGGTACCGCTGGCCCGCGTCCTCGGCCCGCTGCTGGCCAACGCCGGCGACAAGGCCTCCGCGGCCGAGCGCGCCAATGCCTACCGGGACGCCCTCCTCGTCACCGCCTTCCACCTGAGCGGCAGAAGCCTGGCCCTGCTGATCCCCGAAGCCCGCCAGTGGCCGCAACCCCGCCCGCTGACCCTGACCCTGCGCGGCCGTACCGACCTCGCCCAGCACTTCAGCGTCTCCGCCGCGCTGGCAGCCTGGGCCAGCGAGCCGCTGGCCAACGCCATTGGCCTCGAAAAGGAAGTCGATGACGCCAAAAAGGGCAGCGGCTTTTCCTTCGTCGACCTCACCGCCGACCGGGCCGGCACCCGCCTGGGCGAACTCGCCGCACAGAATCCCGAGCGCCTCGCCGCAGCCCTCGCTGTCGGGCTCACCGACGCGGCCATGCTGCCATCCATCCACGGGCTGCCCGAGTTCATGATGGCCCACGAATTCCAGCGCCGCTTCGGCGGTGTCGGCGCCCCGGCCTACAAGCGCATGGCCACTGAAATCGAAGGCCGCGTCAGCGCCCTCGCCCTGTTTCGCTGAAACCTGTCCACGCCATGAACGAAGTCCGCCTGGAGGAATTGCTGGCGCCCGGCGTCACTGCCGACGACGTCCCCGAGCTGGCCCCGCTCCTCAACGCCCGCACGCTGCTCTCAGCCTTCAGCACACTCTTCCACGGCAGCGAAGCCGAGGTGTTGATGCGCCTCTTGGTGCTGCGCGAGATCGGCCGTGAAACCGACGCCCCGCGCTGGGAACCGGAAACCCTGCGCCAGCGCTTCGCCTTCCTCGACCCGGTCAAGCTCGAAACCGTACTACGCCGCCTGCGCGGCAACGGCCTGCTCGAAATCGGCGACGATAACCTCTACGCCCTCTCCGACCTCGGCCGCAACGCGGTCGCTGCCATCGGCATGCTGGTCAGTTTCAGCGCCGAGGACGACCTCGAGCTGGGCTTCCTGACCGCCCAGCTGGCTGGCCTGCAGGCCGTCGGCAGCGTCACGCCAGAGGCCCTGGGTCACCTGCTCGGCAAGCTCAACGATCTGGCCTGGCACTTTGAAGACGCCATCGCCTCGGGCTCCGAATTCCGCATCGCCGACGCCCGCCGGCGCCTGTCCGCCAACACCCGCTGGATCGAAAAGGGCACCGAGGTCCTGCTCAATCTGCTGGCCGACCCGGAAGTCCCCTTTGATCTGGCCCGCGTGGCCCAGCGTATCGGCCTCGCCCAGTCGCGCCTGGCGCGGGTGGATGCGGCCTTCCAGCGCGCCGTCAACAAAATCGAAGCCCAGCGCGTCACCCTCGGCGGCTCCGGCATTTCGTCCAGCGACGTGGCCGGCTGGCTGCGGGGACTGGACTCGCGCAGGCTGGCCGAACTGGCCCTCGGCGCCCTTGCTCCGGCCCCCGAACTCACGCTGCTGGCCGGTGGCCACGAACTCCTCGACCGGGCCGAACTGGCCCTTTCCGAAGAGGCCCGCCAGATCGAAGCCGACACCGCCCTGCCGCCGTCCGAAGACGCCCCCGACCGCCAGCCCGAACAGGAAGACCTGCGCCTCCTGCAGCACTTCAGCCAGCGCCTGGCTCGCCTCGGCGAGGCGGGTGCACAACCGGCCAGCCTCGCCCACGTGGTTGCCGGTGGCGGCTTCCCGGCCAGCAGTTACCGGCTGTCACTGCTGGCGCTACTGGCGGACGGCGGCGACAGCGCCGGCAGCAGCCCGGCCGACGGCCCCATCGGCGACTTCATGCGCCTGCCCCTCGACGTGCTTTTCGAGGCCGGCACCGTGAAGGTCGGCGAAGACGAAATCGCCCGCATGTCAGCCGGCCTGGTTGGCGCCCGCGGCAGCCTGCCGGCCGCCGAAGTCGTACCCACGTCCGACAACACCGAAACCCTTTCCGACGAAGCCTGATGGAACAACAGATCCGGACCCTCACCGCCCGCCTGCTGGCCAGCCGCAGCCTGCCGCGCACCGATGCGCTGGTGCGCCGCGCGCTGGTGGACGAAGCCTTCCGCGTGGACCTCGACGCACGCCTCGCCGCCGTCGGCCTGCAACTCATCGACAACCCCTACGCCGCCCACGTGGCCGTCGCCCTCACGGCCGACGTGCACGAGCCGGTCTTCGGCGCCACCCGCGAATACGCCGCCAGCAACCTCGGCCTGACCCGCGACCAGCTGGCCCTGCTGGTGGTCATCTGGGCGCTGATCATCCTGCCCAAACGCGAACGCCAGGTGAATCGCCAGAAGCTCGCCGACGACGGCCAAAGCGACATGTTCGGCAAGGACGGCCCGCTCGAACACGGCGAGGAAGTCTCCGGCGCCATTGTCGAAGCGTCGCTGCTGGCCGACTTCGCCCCCGTCCTCGGCCACAAGACCTACGTGCAGGGCAAGCTGCTGTCGCGCCTCGCCCAGCTCGGCTTCATCGAACGCAAGGGCGGCATGATCCTCGAAGGGCCGCTGCTCGACGTGCTGCTCGACTACCGCACCCTGGCCGACCGCATCATCTACGGCACCCTCGGCGAAGTCCTCGCCCAGGCCGGCCACCCGCCCCCGGCCCGCGACGCCTTCACGGCACCGGAGCCCGACGACGCCGACGCGGAAGAGGACGACTGACATGTTCCACATCAAGCAACTCGAACTGGTCCACTGGGATTACTGGCGCCGCTTCAACCTGCCGCTGGACGCCCAGATCATCACCATCGTCGGCCCCAACGGCTCCGGCAAGACCACCCTGCTCGACGCCCTGCGCACCCTCTTCGGCCTGCGTTGCTCGGGCAAGCGCGACTTCCGCCGCTACGTGCGCCGCGCCAACCGCAGCTTCGCGTGGATTCGTGCAGTGGTCGCCAACAAGCCCGGCAGCACCGGCAAGCGCCCCTTCTTTCCATGCCTCAAGGATGAAGTCACGCTGGCCTGCCGCATCCGCCGCGCCGGCGGCGACTGGACCCGCGACTACGCCATCGCCGACGGCGACATCGCCATCGAAGCCCTCGAAGCCAACGAGGAAAAGTCCGTCGAATGGGTCGGCTACCGCGACTACCAGAGCCGCCTCGCCTGGGGCGGCCTGACCCCGGCCATCGCCAAGGTCCTGGCGCTCGAGCAGGGCGACACCGACAAGCTCTGCGAATACTCGCCAAAGGCCCTCCTCGAACTCGTCTTCGACGTCTTCGGCGACAAGGAAGTGCTCGACAACTACGCCGCCGCCCGCGAAGAACAGAACAACGCCGAAAAGGAACTGGCGGCCCTCGGCCTCGACCTGGACCGCCTGCGCGCCCAGGCCGAAACCAAGCGTCTGGAAGCCGACCGCTTCCTCGAATGGAAGCAACTCGACGACGAAGCCAAAGCCCTCGCCAGCGAGATCGTGCCGCGCCTCGAAGTCGCCGAACTGGTCCGCGACATCGCGCTGGCCCGCGACGACATCGGTCGCAGCCGTGCCGAACGCCAAAAAAGCGAAGACGAACTGGCCGCCCTGAAGGCCCGCACCGCCCAGGTCGAAGCCGAAAAAACCACTGCCGACAACGAACGCAAGGCCGCCCGCAGCCGCGAACTGGAAGCCGACAAGGCCCACCTCGCCGCCCACGACGAAGTGCGCGACTACGACAAGCTCCTCGCCGAGCGCAGCGCCCTGCGTGCCCGCCTGGCCCGCGAAGCCGGTGACGGCGCGGTAGACCTGGAAGCCGCCTATGCCAAGGCCGACGCCCGACTACTGCAACTGCAACGCCAGGAACGCGAAGCCGTCGCCCGCTTCGAAGAGAAAACCGCCCAGCTGCGCGCCACCCGCGATCACCGGGGCTCGCCGGGCGATCCGGAGGTCACGCGCTTCCGCGCCCGCCTCAAGGAAGCCGGCATCGGCCACCGGGCCCTGTCCGAAATCGTCGAGGTCACCGACCCGGCCTGGCAGGGCGCCGTCGAAGCCGTGCTGCGCCCCTACCGCCACGTGCTGCTGCTCGAACGCGAACAAGACCGCCACGCCGCCTGGGCGCTGGGCGAGCAGGAGCGCTTCCGCCACTTCCTGGTGCCCGAGCTCGAAACCGCCCCGCCGGCCACCCGCGGCTCGCTGGCCGAAGTCATCCGCTTCGCCGACGACGTGCCGCGCTGGCTGCCCGACCTGCTCAACCGCATCCAGCGCGTCGATGATGCCGACACCGCCCGCCGCCTGCCGAAAGAAACCGAATGGATCACCCTCGACGGCTACCACCGCGAACGCCGCGGCGCCCGCCACCTGGGCAAGCCGGCCGAATTCCACTTTGGTGAGCTGGCCCGCGCCGCCCGTCTCAAGCAGCTCGATGCCGACATGCACAGCCTCGACGCGCGCCTGCGCGCCCTGCGCCCCGAGCTCGACGCCGCCAAGGAAGAAGCCGACGCCCTGCGCGCGCGCCTGCACGGCATCGAGGCCGCCCAGTTGCTGGCCGCCCGCGCCGATGCCTTCGAGCAGGCCGACAGCGCCCTGCCGGAGGCTCGTGCCCGCCTCACCGCCGCCATTGCCGCCCGCGCCGAGGCCAAGGGCGACGTGGAGCAGATCGACCAGCGCCTGCGCGGCATCGACATCGAATTCGACCGCCGCAAACGCGAAATCACCGGCCTTGTCCGCCGGGTGAGCGATCTGGCCGAAGAGGCCGCTCCGCGCCGCCGCGAACAGGCCAGGCGCATCCAGCGTCTTCGTCAGCAGCGCCGCGGCATTCCCGTCGACTGGTGCGACGCGCAGCAAACCGCGCTGCTCGCCGAGCGCTACGGCGACGCCCGCGGCGCCCGCAGCGAACTGGAGCGCCTGCGCTCCCGCCTCACCGATGGCGACTGGATCACCGACGACACCGTCCTCACGCTGGCCAGCCGGCTCAAGGCCGACCTCAACCTGCGCGAACGCGACTACGCCGAGCGGGAATCCTACTTCGCCACCACCCGCCGCCTCACCTCCGACGCCCGCGCCGCCTACATCGCCAAACTGCGCGCCACCGTGCGCCAGTACGGCAAGAACCTGCGCTCCCTGGGCGATCTGGCCAACGTGGACGTGGATTGCCCGGTGCCGGTGCTGGAAAACGACGACCGCCTGCTATCCTCCGCCGGCCTCGAAGTGCGCTTCGACTTCGACCGCAAGGGCGCCGTCGGCCTCAACGACGGCGAAGCCTCCGGCGGCCAGCAGGTCATGAAGTCGCTGATCCTGCTCATCGCCCTGCTGATGGACGAGGCCCGCCCCGGCGGTTTTGTGTTCATCGACGAGCCCTTCGCCCACCTGGACATCGCCAACATCGACCGGGTCGGCACCTTCCTGCGCGCCACCCGCGCCCAATACCTGATCACCACGCCGGTGACCCACAACGCCAACGTCTTCGCCCCGGCCCAGCTCACCCTGGTGACCCGCAAGAAAAAACCCGGCGATGACTGGGCCCCACCCATCGGGCTGATCCAGCGCGCCGTCTGAGCACCGGAGCGGGGCCTGGTCCCGCTCCGGCGTACGCAAATGGGCTTCAGATTTACTGGCTCCGGACGTTATCAAGCTGGTCAAGGCACTACCCGTTCGCACCATGCCCACCCGCAAGGCATCCCAACCATCGTCCCGCATGCTCGAGCTCCTCGCCGGAGCCGAGGTCTTGTCGCGGACACGGGATCTGCGCAGCATATTTCGCACGGCAGCCGAAACGGCAATGCGCTTTCTTGACGGCAGTTACAGCCTTCTCTTCTCGGTACGCTTCACGCCTCCCGACCTGTGCGTCGGCCTGCTCGGCTGCTGCGTTTCCGATGGCACCGACACCTACTGGGACGACGTTTGCGACGGCCAGTCGTGGCTGCCCGTCGATCCCCTGCTGGCCGACTGCCTGCACACCGACTTCGGCCACGCAATCATGCACGAAGGCGACACCTGGCGCCTCGCCTTCGCCATCGGGGCCCTGGGCCAGGCCCACTGGGTACTGGAAATCCACAGTCCGACCAAACCGCAAGAGAGCGACTGCAGCGCCCTCAGCCTGTTTCTGCGCTGTTTCGAGAATCAGCAGCAGGCCTGGGAATACGCCAACCTCGACACCCTCACCCGGCTCCTCAACCGCAAGACTTTCGACGACGACTTCGAGCGTCTGATCGCCGCCGCCGAACTCGCCGAACAGGCCCTCCAGACCCCGCTTGAGCGCCGCGAGCCGGAGCTGGCAGTGGCGCAGCCCTGCTGGCTCGGCGTGGTCGACATCGACCACTTCAAGAAGATCAACGACAACTACGGTCACCTCTTCGGCGACGAGGTGCTGCTGCGCGTCGGCGACCTGATGCGGCAGAGCTTCCGCAGCCACGACAAGCTGTTTCGCTTCGGCGGCGAGGAGTTCGTGGTGATGCTGCGCAACGTGGCCGAAGACCACGTACAGAGCATTTTTGACCGCTTCCGCCAATCGGTTGAAGGCCAGGACTTCCCGCGGGTCGGGCGGGTTGCCTGTTCGGTCGGCTTCTCGCGCATCGACCCGCGCCTGTCGCCGGCTGAGCTCCTCGGTCGTGCCGACGAAGCGCTGTATTACTCCAAGGAGCACGGCCGCAACCAGGTCAATGGCTTCGACGAGCTCATCATGAGCGGCAAGCTGCGCATCACCACACCGGCCGGTCAGGCCCAGATCCAGTCCGACATCGACGAGATTTTCCTGTAGCCGACAGGCACAACGGGGCCCCAACCGCCACCGTTCGCGACGATCCGGCCCGGATGTGTCAAAATTCAGGGCTCTGCGGCGTTTTTTTGATGCAGCCGCCCCCCGATTTTGTTGATTGAAGAGCCCATCATGTCCGACCAGAACTCCTCGCCCGCCCTGGACGAAAACAAGCTGATCGCCGAACGCCGTCAGAAGCTCGCCGAATGGCGCGCTACCGGCAAGGCGTTTCCGAACGACTTCTCCCGGGAAAACACCGCCGGCAAACTCGACGAGGTCTACGGTGAAAAAACCGTCGAAGAACTCGAAGCCCTGCCGGTCGAGGTGAAGGTTGCCGGTCGCATCATGCTCAAACGCGTGATGGGCAAGGCCAGCTTCGTCACCATCCAGGATCTGTCCGGCCGCATCCAGCTCTACGTCACCCGTGACGCGCTCGGCGAAGAAGGCTACGCCGACTTCAAGCGCTGGGACATCGGCGACATCGTCGGCACCATTGGCACCCTGTTCCGTACCAAGACCGGCGAACTGTCGATCAAGAGCAGCGAGCTGCGCCTTTTGACCAAGAGCCTGCGCCCCCTGCCGGACAAGTTCCACGGCCTGGCCGATGTGGAAACCAAGTACCGCCAGCGCTATGTCGACCTGATCATGAGCGAGGAAAGCCGCCTGACCTTCCTGTCGCGCAGCCGCCTGATCCAGTCGATTCGCAACTACATGACCGGCCACGGCTTCCTCGAAGTCGAAACGCCGATGATGCACCCCATCCCCGGTGGCGCCTCGGCCAAGCCCTTCGTCACCCACCACAACGCCCTCGACATGCAGCAGTTCCTGCGCATTGCGCCGGAGCTCTATCTCAAGCGCCTGGTGGTCGGCGGCTTCGAGAAGGTCTTCGAGGTGAACCGCAATTTCCGCAACGAAGGCCTGTCGCCCCGTCACAACCCCGAATTCACGATGATGGAGTTCTACGAGGCCTACGCGAACTACCGCACCCTCATGGACTTCACCGAAGGCCTGCTGCGCCACGCCGCCCGCGAGGCGCTGGGCACCGAAGTGTTCCAGTACCAGGGCCGCGAGCTCGACCTGTCCAGACCCTTCCACCGCCTGACCATCGTCGAAGCGATCCGCAAGCACCACCCCGGCTTCAACGACGCCCAGCTGGCCGACGCCGACTGGCTCAAGCAGAAGATCAAGGACTTCGGCGAGAAGGTGAAGCCGGGCGGTCTCGGCAGCCTGCAGCTGCAGCTCTTTGAAGCCTGCGCCGAAGCCGAAACCTGGGAGCCGACCTTCATCATCGACTACCCGGTCGAGGTCAGCCCGCTGGCCCGCGCCTCCGACGACAACCCCGAAATCACCGAACGCTTCGAGCTGTTCATCGTCGGCCGTGAAATCGCCAACGGTTTCTCCGAACTGAACGATCCGGAAGATCAGGCCGCCCGCTTCCAGGCCCAGGCCTCGGCCAAGGATGCCGGCGACGAAGAGGCCATGTTCTACGACGCCGACTACATTCGCGCCCTCGAATACGGCCTGCCGCCGACCGGCGGCTGCGGCATCGGCATCGACCGCCTGGTCATGCTGCTCACCGACAGCCCGGCGATCCGCGACGTGATCCTGTTCCCGCAGATGCGGCCGGAGTCGGACTGAAGCCAGTCTGGCCCGGAAAAAAAGCCCGCCGGCCTCGGGGTCGGCGGGCTTTTTCATGGATAAGTGCAAACAGGCAACACGAACGAGAGCCGACAGCCCATCAGGCAGAAAAGGGCTCTTTCCCTTTCTCCCTGCTCAGTTAGACTTGAATCTCCGGACGTTTCCCTCCCCGGAAGCCAATCCCTTCGACCAAGGATTGCGAAGACGATGAAGGATTCTGCTACGCCTGCAAAAACGGATGGCCACGCGCCACACAGCGCAGAGCGCTTCCCGATCGTCGGCATCGGTGCTTCTGCCGGCGGACTGGAGGCCCTCGAAGACTTTTTCAGTCACACGCCGGCCGACAGCGGCATGGCCTTTGTCGTCGTCCAGCACCTGGACCCAACCCACAAGGGCATGATGCCCGAACTGCTGCAGCGCGTGACGAGCATGCCGGTGACCCAGGTGCGGGACCGGATGAAGGTCAAGCGGGATTGCATCTATGTGATTCCGCCGAACAAGGATCTGTCTCTTCTACATGGCGTCCTGCACCTGATAGACCCGGTCGCCCCTCGCGGCCTGCGCCTGCCGATCGACTTCTTCCTGCGCTCCCTCGCCGACGACCAACATGAGCGCGCCATCGCCGTGATCCTTTCCGGCATGGGCTCCGACGGCACCCTGGGCCTGCGCGCCATCAAGGAGTTTGCCGGACTGGTACTGGTCCAGAATCCGGCCACCGCCAAGTTCGACGGCATGCCCGGCAGCGCCATCAATGCCGGTCTGGCTGACATCGTCGCAGAGGCCAGGGATCTGCCGCAGCGCATCCTCGATTTTCTCACGCGGGTCCCACAAAGCGGTCTGGACAAGCCAGCCCCCGAGCCCGAGAGCCCCGCCCAGAAAAGCGGCCTGGACAAGATCGTCATCCTGCTGCGGGCCCGTACCGGGCATGATTTCTCGAGCTACAAGAAAAGCACCATCTATCGCCGCATCGAGCGCCGGATGGGCATTCATCAACTGGCCCGCATCACCGACTACGTTCGTTACCTGCGCGAGAACCCGCAGGAAGTGGACCTCCTGTTCAAGGAGTTGCTGATCGGCGTGACCTGCTTCTTCCGCGATCCGGATGCGTGGAATGCTCTGCAAAAAATCGCGCTGCCGCAACTGCTCACAGGCACCCCTGCCGGCCACACGCTGCGGGCATGGGTTGCCGGCTGCTCGACGGGTGAGGAGGCCTATTCGCTGGCCATTGCCTTCCGGGAAGTGCTGGAGCAGATCAAGCCTGTCGGTCAGTTCTCGCTGCAGATCTTCGCCACCGACCTCGACCCGACGGCCATCGAGACGGCGCGCCAGGGACGCTATCCGGCCAACATCGCCGCCGACCTGTCGCCCGAACGACTGAACCGCTACTTTGTCGAGGACGAAGGCACCTACCGGGTGTGCAGCGAGATCCGCGAGATGGTGGTTTTCGCGCCGCAAAACGTAATCATGGATCCGCCCTTCACCAAGCTCGACATCCTGTGCTGCCGGAATCTGCTGATTTACCTCAACGGCGAACTACAGAAGAAGCTGCTGCCGCTTTTTCATTACAGCCTCAATCCCCGCGGCCTGCTCTTTCTGGGCAGCGCCGAAACCATCGGCAACTTCACCAATCTGTTCGCCCCCCTTGAAGGAAAAAGTCGCCTTTACCGACGCGGCGAGCATCTGGCACGGGCGGCCCAGGTAGATTTCCCCAGCCGCCTGTACCTGACGCCCACCGCCATGCCCGACGACGTGAAAGCCATCCCGACCACCAATATCCAGGCCCTGACCGATCAGCTGCTGCTCCAGCGGGTGGCCCCCGCTGCCGTACTCGTCAATGCAGCCGGCGACATCCTGTACATCAGCGGTCGCACTGGCAAATACCTCGAACCGCCGTCCGGCAAGGCCAACTGGAACATCCACGCGATGACTCGCGACGGGCTGCGCAACGAGCTGACCCTTGCCCTGCCGAAAGCCCTGCGCGACAAGACCACCGTGACCCAGCGGGGCATTCACGTCGATCTCAATGGCAGCAGCCAGACCGTCGACCTGAGCGTGCTGGCCATCGACGAACCGGAAGCCCTGCGGGGCATGGCGCTGATCGTGTTTGCCGACGTGGCAAGCCCACCCGCCGAGTTGCCCACCGGCAACAGCCGACGCACGCCATCCCGGGGACGCATGGCCGAGCTGGAAGTAGCCCTGCAGCGGGCGCGGGACGAAATCCAGAGCGTTCGCGAGGAAATGCAGTCGCAGCAGGAAGAGCTGAAATCGGCCAACGAGGAACTGCAATCCACCAACGAAGAGCTGCAGTCAACCAACGAGGAGCTGACCACCTCCAAGGAAGAAATGCAGTCGCTCAATGAAGAGCTGCAAACGGTCAACGCCGAGCTGCAGTCGAAAGTGGATGAGCTGTCGGCAGCCAACAGCGACATGAAGAACCTGCTCAACAGCACCGACATCGCCACCATCTTTCTCGATGGGCATCTGCACGTACGGCGCTTCACGACTCAGGCAACACGCATCTTCAAACTGATTGCCGGCGACATCGGCCGACCGCTCTCGGACATCGTCACCGAACTACAGTATCCAGACCTGCAAAGTGACGCGCGGGAAGTGCTGCGCAGCCTGGTCTTCTCGGAAAAGCAGGTCCAGACCGGCGACGGACGCTGGATCATGGTGAAGATCATGCCCTACCGTACCCTCGACAACGTCATCGACGGGGTGGTCATCACGTTTACCGACATCAGCGTTTCCAAGAAACTGGAAGCAGAACTGCGAGGCCGACAGGCCCGGCCCTGAAGGGAGTCGCCATCTTGAAGCGTACTCAGCAAAACGCCGCCGAGCTTCGTCGAGAGGCCGAGAGCCGGCTGGAACAGGCCAGCCACCTGGTCGCCTCGCCCACCAGCGAGGAAGATGTGCGCCGGCTGCTGCACGAACTGCAGGTGCACCAGATCGAACTGGAAATGCAGAACGAGGAACTGCGTGAAACCCGTGCCGAGGCCGAGGCGGCGCTAACCCGCTACACAGACCTCTACGACTTCGCGCCGGTGGCCTACTTCACCCTTGACCACAATGGTGTGCTGGTACAGCTCAACCTGGCCGGCGCGAGCCTGCTCGGCGCCGGCCGCGCCTCCCTGAACGGACGGCGCTTCACCGACTTCGTCAGGGCCGAATCGCACGCCACCTTCAGCGAGTTGCTCGCGAAGGCCCATGCCAGCGGAACCAAGGAAGTCGGTGACATCGCCCTGCAGTCGGCAGAATGGCCGCAACGACACCTGTTTGCGCATGTCGAACTGGCTGCCAGCGAAACTGGCCAGACGACCAACATCGCCGTGGTTGACATCACTGTCAAGAAACGCACCGAAGATGCGCTGCGGGAACACGAAGTGAATTACCGCCAGCAAACCGAAGAGCAGCTCTCCAAGCTCTCCCTGGCCGTGGAGCAAAGCCCGAACGGCATCGTCATCACCGATCTCAACGGCAACATCGTCTACACCAATGCCGCCTTCACCACCATCTCGGGCTACCCGGGCGACGAAGTGCTGGGCAAAAACCAGCGCTTCCTGCAATCGGGCCTGACACCGCGACTGACCTACGAGACGCTGTGGCACACCCTGACCAGCGGCGGAGTGTGGAAGGGAGAATTCGTTAACCGGCGCAAGAACGGCGAGCTGTATCACGAATCCGCCATCATCTCGCCGGTACGTGGGCCGGATGGCTCCATTCGCCACTATCTGGGCATCAAGGAAGATGTCAGCGAGCACAAACGGGTTGCCGCCGAACTGGAGCACCATCGCCATCACCTCGAAGAGATGGTGGCGGAGCGCACCCGTCAGATCCAGGAACTCAACCAGCAGCTCGAACGACGCAGCGAACAGGCCGAGGCTGCCAATCGCGCCAAGAGCACATTCCTGGCCAACATGAGCCACGAAATCCGTACACCGATGAACGGCATTCTCGGCATGGCGCACCTGCTGCGACGCAGCCCTCTCTCTCCCGCGCAGACCAACCAGCTCGACAAGATCGACGCCTCTGCCCACCATCTGCTGCACGTCATCAACGACATTCTCGACCTCTCAAAGATCGAGGCGGGCAAGGTCACGCTGGATAAGCACGACTTTACGATGACCGACATGATCCAGAACATCATGGCCATCATCGGCGGCCGCGCCACCGAAAAGGGCTTGTCGGTGCACGTGGACCTCTCGGGTGCGCCACGCTGCCTGCACGGCGACCGTATGCGCCTGCAGCAGGCCCTGCTCAATTACCTCGGAAACGCACTCAAGTTCACCTCCCGCGGCCACATCACGCTGCGCTGCCTGCAGATCGGCGAAAGTGAAAACGACTGGCTGCTGCGCTTCGAAGTCGAAGACACCGGCATCGGCATCCGGCCGGAAGACCAGGCACGGCTGTTCAAGCCCTTCGAACAGGCTGACAACTCCACCACGCGGGTATACGGTGGCAGCGGCCTGGGCCTCGCCATCACCCGGCGGATTGCCCAGCTCATGGGCGGCGAGGCCGGCGTCACCAGCCTTCCGGACAAAGGCAGCACCTTCTGGCTGACCATCCATGCAGGCAAGTGCCAGACGCCGATACCGACCATCGGGTTGCTACCTGCCTCAGAAGCCGAAGATATTCTCCGGCGAAAACATGTCGGCACACGCATTCTTCTGGCCGAGGACGACGCCACCAACCGGGAAGTCGCACAACTGATACTGAACGATGTGGGCCTCGAAGTGGAGGTTGCCGAGAACGGGGTCGAGGCTGTCGAAATGGCCCGGAGGAAACCCTGTGCATTGATCCTGATGGACATGCAGATGCCGAAAATGGATGGTCTGGAGGCTACTCGACAGATACGCGCCACAGAACATGGTGCCAGAATCCCGATCATCGCCATGACCGCCAATGCCTTCCCGGAAGACCGGACACGCTGCCTGCAAGCCGGCATGAACGACTTCATCGCCAAGCCGGTCGACCCGGACGTCCTGTTCACCACCGTATTGCACTGGCTGACTGCACCGCCCTTGTGACGCATCAAACGAATGTCACACAATGTTGCTCCCCGCAGGAGCTCGCTCCTGTTATGTTCATTCCACCGCTTTACCCTACTCGACCCGCCCCCAAGGGGCCATTGATGCCGCCCATGAAAGAACTGAAGTCGTATCCGCAAGCTGAACTTGAAGCCCTGGCGGAGCGGATCAAAACCGAGATACTCAAGCGGGAACAGGAAGAAGAAGATCGTGTGCGCCGGGCTGCCGAAGAACTGGCTCGCCAGGCCGCCGAAGCGGAACGCCTGGCCCGGGCCGAGGCAGAGGCCGCCGCACGGGCTTTAGCCGAAGCCGCGGCAGAAGCCGAGCGTGTCGCCAAAGCGGCCCTCGAACCGCCCCCCGCCGAAAAGGAAACCGCTCCGGTGCGCTACATGCACCCATCCAACCGGGCACTCACCTGGAACGGCGTCCCGCCAAGACCCGACTGGATCGGCGCCTGGCTGACCACCGGCGGCACCCTTTATGCGCTTGAAGTTGCAGCCGAAAAACTCGCCCCCAAACCCATCCCGGGCAGCTTCCGTCCCAAATAAGCCATCGTGCATCCGGCTTTGCCGGATTACCCGCCGGCCGGCGTCTCCGGGAACAAGGGCAGCACCGTGGCCTTGCCCATGGCTTTCTGCAGGATCTTGAACACATCCAGATCGAAGGCCGGCTTGCCGGACTCCAGCAAGGCCCACACCTCACTCTCGTCCTTCGCCGTCCCCAGGTAGCACCAACCGTCCACCACGTGGATCGACTCGCCCTCGCGAATGCCCACCGGGCCCGGATGGGGCCAACGCGCCACTTTCAGCTTGTGCAGCGCCGCTATCAGGCGGGCACCGTGCATGCCGCGAGCCTCGCCGCCGATACAGGCACCACGACAACGCTTGAGCTGATAGCCGAAACAGGGCTGGCCGGACCGCACCTTTTCCAGGCCAAGGCAGGCCTGACACAGGCTGTGCTCCTCAGCCAGCGTGCGCAGGGCCTTGATCGCAGCGGCCCGACTGGTGAAGAAACCGAACAGATTGTCCTGCCGGCCCGGGTCCAGATCGCGGGCATAAGCCAGCTCCGGACGCCAGCCCCCCTGCCCGTCCTCCACCAGTTGCCAGGCGCACAAGTCCGACTGGCGACGCAACCGGCGGTTGTGAATCGGCTGACGGGACTTGACCAGCGAGGCCTCCAGCAGCAAGGCGCCGATCTCACCCGCCGTTTCGATCCACTCGATGCGACGCAACTGCTGGGACAGGCTCATTTCCTTCGCGCTGCGATGGTCAGCACTGAAGTGGGACAGCACACGGGAGCGGATATCCACGCTCTTGCCCACGTACAGGGGCAAGTCGTTCTCGCCAAAGAAGAGGTAAACACCAGGCCCCTCGGGCAACTCGTCGATGACGGCCGGATCCAGATTGGGCGGCAGCGACGGGTGACCACTCAGGCGCGCGATGGCCGCGTCGATCACCGAATGCTCGAAGGCCTCGTGGATGAGTTGCCAGAACTGCCACACCAGCTGCGCATCACCCAGCGCACGGTGGCGGTCGGCAACCCGCAGACCATGGCGTTCGATCAGGCTGTCGAGGCCGTGCCGCTTGTGTTCCGGATAAAGGGTGCGCGACAGCTTGACCGTGCACAGCACAGACGGTCGCAGCGGCATGCCGACCCGCTCGAAAGCGTTGCGCAGGAATCCATAATCGAAGCGGGCGTTGTGGGCGATGAAGAGACGGCCGTCGAGGCGGTCGTAGATTTCTTCAGCCAGTTCGGCAAAAGTCGGCGCATCCGCCACCATCTCGTTGGAGATGCCGGTCAGGCGCTCGATGAATTCCGGAATGCGGCCCTCGGGACGAACCAGGTGCGACCATTCCCGCACCCCGTCCTCATCCACCTCGACGATCCCTACCTCGGTGATCCCGTCGATGGTCGCCGTGCCACCATTCGTTTCAATATCGACGAAGGCCAGGCCCCGCCAGCGTCCGTTATCGAGCTTCACTGGATCGTCCTGATGTAGCGCGTATTCAGCCCCGGCGGCGCGGCCCGAACGGACGGCCCCATTGCGGCTTGCGACGCTTCGGATCGTCCTCTTCCACGACCTTCGGCTTGGGCATCAGCAGGTTCCTGACACCCGTCTTGCCGGCCGCCCGATGGGCCAGAATGGCCTCGGTCAACTGCTCCACGGTCAGCGGAATCGACGGATGCTTGTCCTCAGGGTTGTAGGCAGACAACTTCTCGCGGATCAGGAAGATGCGCTCCGGCGTGTCGGCCTTCTTGGGCAGGCCAACGGCCAGTGCCTGCGCCTCGGGCGTCAGCGTGTAACGCCCTTCCACCTCGGCAATCAGGCCGTGGGTGGCAAAACGCCGAAACGCCTCGACCAGCCGCACTTCGGAAACGATATCGCCGTCGAGCAGATCGGCCGCAGCCACGATCTCGACAAGATCAGCCGGACGTCTCTTCGAGGCAAGCAGCGTGGCCAGCAGCAGGAGCGCGTCAACATCGTGGATCGGGTACATGGCAATTAACCTCTGAATGACCGCAGGATGGTCACAACTGCGGATTGGTGAGGGACCGATGATGCAGAAACGAAAAAAGCCTGACGAATCAGGCTTTTTCAGCAATCAGGTGGTGGACCGAATGAGGATCGAACTCACGACCTCCGCATTGCGAACGCGGCGCTCTCCCAGCTGAGCTATCGGCCCACGTAAGCCGCGCATTATAGCGGCGTTTTTTGGGGATGCAAAGCCTGATTGGCTCAGGTTTCGTCATCGACGCCGGAACCAACGGCTGCCCGCCCGAGACGATCGGCAACGGCGGCCCACTCGGGTTTGACGGGCGGCGCTTCGACGAGGATGCGCGCGCAGCCGGCTTCATCCAGGGCACGCAGGCGAGCGTAGAGATCGTGGGCGTAGCCCGCCACATCAGCCGGCGCCTGCACCCACAGTACGCCGGTGGGCAAATCGGCAGGCTGCGCAGCACGGGCCAGCACCACGTCACCAGCGCGCAGCCGGCCGGACAGATCCGCAGACATCACCAGTTCCAGCGGCGTGCGCGGGGCGTAATGCGCGGCGAGCGCGCCGGACACGCGGGGGGCGGCAGTCGCCTCCTCCACCTCGCCACGCAGGCGCGGACGGCGGCCGATGACCCGGGCGATATCGTCCACACCGATGGCGCCGGGACGCAGGATCACCGGCACATCGCGAGAGAGGTCGAGAATGGTCGATTCAAGGCCGACCTGACAGGGCCCGCCGTCGAGGATCAGCGGCACGCGGTCGCCGAGTTCCTGACGGACGTGTTCGGCGGTGGTCGGGCTGATGCGGCCAAAGCGGTTGGCCGAAGGCGCAGCAACGCCCGAGCCGAAAGCGCGCAGCAATTCCAGCGCGACCGGGTGGTTGGGAACCCGCAGGCCGACGGTGTCCTGCCCGCCGGTCACGATATCCGGAACGCCCTCTTCCTTCTTGAGGATCAGGGTCAGCGGGCCGGGCCAGAAGGCGCGAGCCAACGCGATGGCTTCGCGGGGAATGTCCCGCGCCCAGAGGGTGAGCTGCTCGGCGTCCGGCAGATGAACGATCAGTGGATGGTCGGACGGGCGGCCCTTGGCGGCGAAGATTTTTGCCACAGCCTGCGGATTGAGGGCGTCCGCCCCCAGGCCATAGACCGTTTCGGTGGGCAGCGCGACCAGTTCGCCCTGACGCAGGAGTGCGACTGCACGCTGGATGTCGCCCATGCCGGAAACCAACTTACGCGTCGCGCACGCCGATGGCCTGGCGGGCAGCCAGGGCCTTGGCGAGCACGTCGGCCATGTCGTCGCCAATCACCGTGAAATGGCCCATCTTGCGGCCATGACGGGCGTGGTGCTTGCCGTAGAGATGCAAGCGCAGGCCGGACACCGCGTGCAGCAGCGACCAGTCGGGCTCGCGGTAGCGGCCGTGGGGCTCGCCGCCTTCAAACCACAGCTCACCCAGCAGATTGACCATCACCGAGGCGCTGTGCTGACGCGCTTCACCCAGCGGCAGGCCGCACAGGGCGCGTACCTGCTGCTCGTACTGGCTGGTGACGCAGGCGTCGATGGTGTGGTGACCGCTGTTGTGCGGACGCGGCGCCATTTCGTTGATCACCAGCTTGCCGCCGGTAACGAAGAACTCGACCGCCAGCGTACCGATGAAACCGAGTTGCTCGGCGATTACGCCGGCGCAGCGGCGGGCTTCGGCAGCCAGTTCGGGGGCAACCCGGGCCGGGGCGATGGACACGTCGAGAATGCCGCCAGTGTGCTGATTTTCGACGACCGGGAAGGCAGTGATGGCGCCGCTCTCGTCGCGCGCCAGCACCACCGACACTTCAGCGTCGAGGGGCAACATGGCTTCAAGCACGCAGGGCTCGCCCTTGAACTGATGGAAGGCGTGCAGGGCTTCGGCGGCACTGGTGACACGCGCCTGGCCCTTGCCGTCGTAACCAAAGCGGGCCACCTTGAGGATGGCCGGAAACAGGCTGACATCCGCCGCGGCGATGTCGGCGTCGGCAGTGATGACCGCAAACGGGCCGTGGGGCAGAGTGTTGTCGCGCAGGAAGCTCTTTTCGGCGATGCGGTTCTGGCACACGGCCACCGCAGCCGCCCCCGGGCGCACCGGCACGAACTTGGCCAGGTAGTCGAGGGTATCAGCCGGAACGTTCTCGAATTCGGTCGTCACTGCCGCGCAACCGTCGGCCATGGCGTCGAGGACGGCGTAGTCGCTGTAACCGGCCTGCAGGTGCCGGTCGGCGATAAGGCCGGCCGGGCTGTGCGGGTCCGGATCCAGGACCCAGACCTTGTAGCCCATCTCGTGGGCGGCAGCGACGAAGAAGCGGCCAAGCTGGCCGCCGCCGAGCATGCCGAGGGTGGCGGGCGGGAGAATCATCGCGTAAATCCTGGAATCAGACCGGATCGAGGGTCATGGCCAGCACGCTGGCGGTCTGCTCGGCGCGGAAGGCGTCGAGCTTGTCGGCCAGGGCCGGATCGGTTGCCGCCAGCAGGGCCACGGCAAAGAGGCCTGCATTGGCGGCACCGGCTTCACCGATGGCAAAGGTGGCCACCGGAATCCCCTTGGGCATCTGCACGATCGACAGCAGGGAGTCCTTGCCGGACAGGGCCTTGGACTGGACCGGCACGCCGAGCACCGGCACCGTGGTCTTCGCGGCGATCATGCCCGGCAGGTGAGCGGCGCCACCGGCACCGGCGATGATGGCGCGCAGGCCGCGCGTACGGGCCGCTTCGGCGTATTCGAACATCAGGTCGGGCGTACGGTGGGCCGAGACGACTCGCGCCTCGAACGGCACACCGAACTCCTTCAACACCTTGGCAGCCGCCTGCATGGTGGGCCAATCGGAATTGGAACCCATCACGATGCCGATTACGGGTTGTTGCTCGCTCATGATTCAGGTCTTCTGCGCGCTGCGCTGGGCCGACTCGACGGTATTGGCGAGCAGCATGGTGATGGTCATGGGGCCAACGCCGCCAGGAACCGGAGTAATCAGGCCGGCAACTTCCTTCGCCGATTCAAAATCCACGTCACCGCACAGTTTGCCATCAGGCAGGCGGTTGATGCCCACGTCAATGACGACCGCGCCGGGCATGACCATGTCGCCGGTAACGAATTTCGGCTTGCCGATGGCCGCCACCAGGATGTCGGCGCGGCGGGTGTGGAAATTCAGATCGCGGGTGCCTGAGTGGCACACGGTCACGGTGGCACCGGCGGCGGTCAGCAGCATCGCCATCGGCTTGCCGACGATGTTGGAGCGGCCGATGACCACGGCTTCGGCACCGCGCAGTGAAACGTTCTCGCTCTTGAGCATTTCCATCACGCCGTTCGGCGTGCACGGAACGAAGGCTTCCTGGCCCTGGGACAGGCGGCCGACGTTCTCGGCGTGGAAGCCGTCCACGTCCTTCTGGATCGAGATGGCTTCGAGCACGGACTTTTCGTCGAAGTGCTTCGGCAACGGCAGTTGCACCAGGATGCCGTGCACCGCGGGGTCGGCGTTGAGCTCGGCAATCTTGCCCAGCACGTCGGCGGGCGACGCGTCTTGCGGGTACTCGAACTTGAGCGATTTGATGCCGGCTTTTTCACAGCCGGCCACCTTGTTGCGCACGTAAACCGCGGAGGCGGGATCGCCGCCCACCAGGATTACCGCGAGACAGGGCTGGGTGCCCCGGGCCGTCAGCGCGGCCGCTTTTTCGGCGAGCTCACCGCGAAGTTTGGCGGAAAGTGCGTTGCCATCAAGAATGCGAGCCGTCATGCCAGCGCCCCTCAAGGAAAACCGTCGAGTTTACCATGAGCCGGGGCGCTGGTCGCGAGCCCGCCCGGCAGTCAGCGCTGCGCACCGCCATCAATGGCCATGACGTTCTGCACCAGCTCGGCCAGCGACTGGGCCGCCATCTTCTCCATGACCCGGGCCCGATGAACCTCGACGGTCTTGATGCTGATGCCCAGCACGTCGGCGATCTGCTTGTTGAGCTTGCCGATGATGATCAGGTCGAGCACCTCCCGCTCCCGCTGGGTGAGCTGATCGAGGCGCCGCGACACCTCGGCATCCTGGCGCCGGCGGGCGCGGCTTTCCTGCTCCTTGGCCAGACACTGACTGACCAGACGCAGTAACTCGGCGTCGTTGAAGGGCTTCTCGATGAAATCCACCGCGCCCTTTTTGAGCGCCGCCACCGCCATCGGCACATCGCCGTGGCCGGTAATGAAGATGATCGGCAGCGTGCAGTACTGGGCCTTGAGGCGCTCGTGGAGTTCCAGCCCGCTGATTCCCGGCATGCGCACGTCGAGCAGCAGGCAGCCATTGAAATCGGGGCGCCAGGCTTTCAGGAAATCCTCCCCCGAAGCGAAGGCGGCGACCTTGAAGCCCTGGGATTCAAGCAGCCAGACGAGGGAGTCGCGCAGGGCTTCGTCGTCATCCACCAGGTAGATGATCTGTTCAGGCGTCGAGGCTTGCGGTTTCACGGACGGTCTCCAGGGGCAAAGTGAAGCGGAAGATACAGCCTCCCGCGGGATTGGCGTCCACCCACAGACGCCCTTCGTGAAATTCGACGATGGAGCGGCAGATGTTCAGGCCCATGCCCATGCCTTCCACCTTGGTCGTGTAGAACGGCGAAAACAGCTTCTCGCGGGCCTCGTCGGAGAGGCCATGGCCGCGGTCGGCAATATCCACCTCCACCTGATTGTTGTCGATGCGACGCGCCGAAACGATCAGGATGCGCTCTTCGGCCGGCGTGTCGCGCATGGCCTCGATGCCATTCTTGACCAGATTGAGCACGACCTGCTCGACCATCACCGCATCGGCAAAAATCGGCGGCAGATCCGCCGGCAACTGGCTGAGTACCTGGGCTCCGTGACGACGGGCGTCGATTTCGAGGAAGCCGATGGCGTCATCGACAATGCTTGCCAGCGCCACCGGATGGCGGCGCGGCTCGCTCTTCTTCACAAACTCGCGCACCCGCCGGATGATCTTGCCGGCCCGCTCGGCCTGGGCGCTGGCCTTCTGCATGGCGGTGAGGATGTCTTCCTGGCGATACTCACCAGACTGCAGGCGATTGACGCAGCCAGCCGAGTAATTGGCGATGGCGGCCAGCGGCTGGTTGAGTTCGTGAGCCAGCGTGGAGGCCATTTCGCCCATGGTGATGAGGCGCGAGGTGCGCTGCAGACGTTCCTGCTGGGCGCGATTTTCCTCGTCGACGCGCTTGCGGTCGGTGATGTCGGTAGCGATGGCCATACGCACCACGCGGCCATCCACCCAGCGCGTGGCGCGCTCACGGATGTGATACCAGCGGCCCGACAGACCGTTGCGCAACTCGCCGTCGTAGAGCTCGCGGGGAACCTGCTCCGGCGCCAGGCGGCGCGGGTCTACGTCGTACCACAAGGTATCGGGCGGCGTCGGCAGATCGAAGCTGCCCACCTTGCGGCCCACCGCGTCAAAGCCGTAGATGCTCTTGAAGGCCCGGTTGGCGAAGAGGATTTCATCGTTGGCGGCATCCGCCACGTACACCGCCGCATCCAGGCCGTCGAGCACCGCCACGAAGCGCTCATGCGCCTGTTCCAGTTCGGCACGCACCCGCTTGGGTTCGGTGATGTCGGTGATGGACGCCATCCAGCCGGTCTGCCGCCCTTCCCCGTCGATCAACGGTGACAGGTAGAAACGGGCATCGATCAGCGCCCCGTTCTTCCTCCGGATGCGCATCTCGAAACCGGTAGCCGGTGCATTACCGGCCAGGGTGATTTCGAGGTTGTGCTGCAGGGCCTCGTAGTCGTCCTTCGGCCAGTAGGGAAACGGTGCGCGGGCGCCCACCAGCTCCTCGCGGGACCAACCGGTCATGCGCGAGAAGGCCGGGTTCACGTAGATGATGCGGCCGGTCAGATCGATGGCGCGCAGACCGGTAATGAGGGACTCTTCCATCGCCTTCCGGAAGGCGTACTCGGCGCGCAACGCCTCTTCTGCCGCCTTGCGCCCGGTGATGTCGTGGGCAACGGCGTACATGAGCTTTTCTTCGGGTACCGAATTGACACTCCAGGCCAGCCACTTGTAACTGCCATCCAGGCAGCGGCAGCGGTTCTCGAAGGCCCCCGGCGTGCCGGCAGCCAGGCTGCGCAAGTGCTCGATGGTGTCGGCCACGTCTTCGGCGTGGATGAAATCGATCATCGGACGCCCCGGCAATTCCTCCGGGGAATAACCGAGAATCCGCTCAAAGGCCGGGTTGCAGCGCCGGAACACCCCGTCGAGGCTGAGAATGGCCAGCATGTCGAGGGACAGATTGAAGAGCCGGTCGCGCTCCTTCTCGACGCGCACCCGCCGCAGCATGTGGGCGCGCAGCAGAAACAGGCTCCACAACACGAAAAACGACAGGCCGACGATCACCGCAATCGGGAAAGCCCGCGGCAGGTCGCTTTCGGTATGGTAGGCCGTGGCCTGCAGCGAAAGGCCATTGCCGGGCGGATCGAGGGACACTGAAAAGGCCAGGCTCTCGTCGAGCGGACGCACCGCCGAATTCATCGCCAGCACATCGCCGCGCCCGCCGGTGAAGGCCAGCCGGTATTTCTCGCCGAACCAGCTCGGCACCAGATGGGCGACCATTCTTTCGATGGAATACACCGCCACGATGGCGCCCATCGGCACACGCCCCTGCTGAACCGGTGCGTACACTTCCAGCACCGACATGTTGCGGGCGTTGACATAGGCCTCGCCATACACCGGCCGCCCCATATCGCGAGCCCGCCCAAACTCCACCGCCTGGATACCGGACAGCGCATCGCCGACCAGCCAGTCGGTCGTGTCAAAGGGCGCCGTCCATTTAACCCGCTGCTCGCCGGAAATCCACACCAGATTGACCAGTTCCGGATTGTTGGCAATGTGCTGATTGGCGCGCACCTGGAAACCGTCGGCATCCAGCGTACCACCGGCCAGCTCGCGGGCCAGCTGGGCCAGGAATTCCTCGGTGCCCTGCATGTGCAGGCGCATGGTCTGCTCGGCCCACTGTACATCCCGGGCCAGGGCATCGCGCTGGATCTCGCTTTCCTGGCGCTGGAGAATCCACACGAGCGCCAGCATGGCCAGCGCAAAGACCAGCACGGCAATATAAGGGGCCGTCCAGTACCAGCTGGCCCGGACGTTGGGAGGGGGCGTATTCTTCTTCTCAGGCATTTGTCCTGCATCCTGATAGCGGACGCGTAGTCACGGCATCCGGAGATACCCTAACGCCCCGCCTCGGCATTGGCAAAAACGATCGGCGCCTAGGGGTTTCCTCGCATTCCGCCGCCCCCTTTGCGAGACTAGGGTTAGCAACCGCCTTCCGGCGGCGCAGAGCCGACAATGAGCGGCCAACCATTGAGACGGGAGAAACCCTTGCTACGATTCGTGCGCACGGCGGCTTTCGCAGCCCTGGCCCTGCTGTCGGCAGAGTCGGGCGCCACCGAACCGATCAAGGTCGGTGTCTCGGGGCCCTTCACCGGCGGCTCCAATCCGATGGGCGTCGCCATGCGCGACGGCATTCGCCTGGCAGCCCGCGAGATCAATGAAACGGGCGGCATTCTCGGGCGACCGGTGCTGCTTGTCGAACGCGACGACGAGGCCCGCCCCGAACGCGGCGCCCAGGTGATCCAGGACCTCATCAACCGCGAAAAGGTGATCGCCGGTCTGGGCATCGTCAATACCGGCGTAGCCCTGGCCAGCCAGCGCTTTTATCAACAGTCCCACATTCCGATGATCACCTCGGTGGCCACAGGCTCGATCATCACCAAGCAGTTCCTGCCGCCCCAGTACCCCGACAACTACATCTTCCGCGTGTCGGCGCCCGACACCATCCAGGCAGCGATGATCGTCGAGGAAGCCGTGGTGCGCCAGCGCATCCGCAAGCTGGCGATCTTTCACGACAGCACCAACTACGGCCAGCTCGGCCGTGAAGACCTGGAGCGCGCGCTCGAACGCCACAGCCTCAAGCCGGTGGCTGTCGAGCGCTTCAACATCCGCGATGTAGACATGACGCCGCAACTGGCCCGCGCCCGCGCCGCCGGCGCCGAAGGCATTCTCACCTACGGCCTCGGCCCCGAGCTGGCCCACCTGGCCAACGGCATGGTGCGCCTCGGCTGGAAGGTGCCGCTGGTGGGGAGCTGGGCGCTCGCCATGTCGAACTTCATCGACAACGCCGGCCCCAACGCCGAAGGCACGCGCATGCCCCAGACCTTCATCCAGGAAGGCGACACCCCGCGCCGCAAGGCCTTCATCGACAAGTACCGCAAGTCCTTCGGCGTCGAACGCATTCCGGTGGCCCCCGCCGCCGCCCAGGGTTATGACTCGATGCTGCTGCTCGCCGCCGCCATCCGGCAGGCCCGCAGCACCGACGGCACCAAGCTGCGCGAAGCACTGGAATCGCTTCAGGAAAAAGTCGAGGGCATCGTCATGGTATATGATCGACCCTTCTCCAGAACCGACCATGAAGCGATCGACACGACGCGCATCCCGGTGATGGGAGAAGTACGCAACAGTCAGGTGGTCTTCGCCTACGACGAAGACAAAAAGCGGGACACGCTACGCAAATGATCCCGCCTCGCGGAATGCACTTTTCCGCAAACGGCCGGGGGTTTTCTCCCTCCCTCCCTCGCCCCCGGCCGTTTTTTTTCCCATTCCCGTCGAACGAAAGCTCGCCGGCCGGTGCCTTCTGGCGCGGCCGGCCGTAGTACCCATGGACATTCATCAATGTCCGCAGCCCCTGCTCTTCACCAACTGATCCGTTTGTCGCTTTTCGGCCGATGGCGCACGTGCGTCCAAAACCCGCAAAAAGCCATGCATCGCGGCCTTCCCCTATTGCACGATGTGAGAAATGATTTTATATTACGAAAAATCGAACTGCGATCCGGTTCACCGAAGTTAGTAGTGCAGCCCCGCTGCCGTTACCCACGACAGCAACCCACAACCCGCAAGTCATGAGGAGACAAAACCATGGCCGCGAATACGCAAAACGTCCGGGCAGACATCGACGCCCAGGAAACCAATGAATGGCTGGAAGCTCTGTCCGGCGTCGTCGCTCAGGAAGGCCCCGAACGGGCTCACTTCCTGCTCGAGAAGCTGATCGAGTCGGCCCGGGAAGAAGGCATAGACCTTCCCTACTCGGCGACCACCCAGTACATCAACACCATTCCCGCCGACCAGCAGCCCAAGTACCCGGGCGATCCGGACATGGAGATCAAGCTCCACTCCTACATCCGCTGGAACGCCATGGCCATGGTTGTGCGCGCCAACAAGCACACCAACGTGGGCGGTCACATCGCCTCGTTCGCTTCGGCCGCCGCCCTCTACGACGTGGGTTTCTCCCACTTCTGGCACGCCCCCTCCGCCGATCATGACGGCGACCTGATCTTCTTCCAGGGCCACTCGGTACCGGGCGTGTATTCCCGCGCCTACATGCTGGGCCGCTTCACCGACGAGCAGATGGACAACTTCCGCCAGGAAACCGGCGGCAAGGGCATTTCGTCCTACCCGCACCCCTGGCTGATGCCGGACTTCTGGCAGTTCCCCACGGTGTCCATGGGCCTCGGCCCCCTGTGTGCGATCTACTCCGCGCGCTTCATGAAGTACCTCGCCAGCCGCAACATGGTCGACGCCAAGAAGGCCGAGCAGCGCAAGGTGTGGGCCTTCCTGGGTGACGGCGAGACCGACGAAGTCGAATCCCTCGGCGCCATCGGCATGGCCGGCCGCGAAAAGCTCGACAACCTGGTCTTCGTCATCAACTGCAACCTGCAGCGCCTTGACGGCCCGGTGCGCGGCAACGGCAAGATCATCCAGGAGCTCGAAGCCGAATTCCGCGGCGCCGGCTGGAACGTCATCAAGCTGATCTGGGGCACCCACTGGGACACCCTGCTGCAACGCGACAAGAAGGGCATTCTCAAGAAGCGCATGATGGAATGCGTCGACGGCGAATATCAGACCTTCAAGGCCAAGAACGGCGCCTACGTCCGCGAGCACTTCTTCAACACCCCCGAACTGCGCGAACTGGTGGCCGACTGGACCGACGACGAAGTCTGGAAGCTCAACCGCGGCGGCCACGACCTGTTCAAGATCTTCACCGCCTACAAGGCCGCCTCCGACCACAAGGGCGCCCCGACCCTGATCCTCGCCAAGACCATCAAGGGCTTCGGCATGGGCCAGTCCGGTGAGGCAATGAACATCTCCCACCAGCAGAAGAAGCTCGACATCGAATCGATCAAGCGCTTCCGCGATCGCTTCGACCTGCCGGTGCCCGACGACCAGCTCGCCGAGCTGCCCTACCTGAAGTTCGCCGAAGACTCCGCCGAGTACAAGTACATGCGCGAACGCCGCATGGAACTGGGCGGCTTCCTGCCGAGCCGCCGCCGCACTGCCGCTGCACTCGAAGTGCCGCCGCTGGAAACCTTCGCCGCGCTGCTGAAGGCCTCCGGTGAAGGCCGCGAGCTGTCCACCACGATGGCCATCGTGCGCATCATGAACACCCTGCTCAAGGACAAGCAGATCGGCAAGAACATCGTCCCCATCGTGCCCGACGAGTCGCGCACCTTCGGCATGGAAGGCATGTTCCGCCAGTACGGCATCTGGAACCAGCAAGGCCAGAACTACGTTCCGGAAGACCATGACCAGCTCATGTTCTACAAGGAAAGCGTCACCGGCCAGGTTCTGCAGGAAGGCATCAACGAAGCCGGCGCCATGGCCGACTGGATCGCCGCCGGCACCGCCTACAGCGTGCATGGCGTACAGATGATTCCGTTCTACATCTTCTACTCGATGTTCGGCCTGCAGCGCACCATGGACCTGTGCTGGGCGGCTGCCGACCAGCGCACCCGTGGCTTCCTGATCGGCGGCACCGCCGGTCGCACCACGCTGAACGGCGAAGGCCTGCAGCACGAGGACGGTCACAGCCAGCTGATGGCCAACATGATCCCCAACTGCATCAGCTACGACCCGACCTTCCAGTTCGAAGTCGCGGTCATCGTGCAGGACGGCATGCGCCGCATGTTTGCCGAGCAGGAAGACGTCTACTACTACATCACCGTGATGAACGAGAACTACGAGCACCCCGAAATGCCGGTGGGTGCCGAAGCCGACATCATCAAGGGCATGTACTCCCTCAAGAAGGGTGGCGAAGGCGCCCTGCGCGTCCAGCTGCTGGGTTCCGGCACGATCTTCAACGAAGTCATCGCCGCCGCCGACCTGCTCAAGAACGACTGGGGTGTCGAAGCCGACATCTGGGGTTGCCCGAGCTTCAACGAACTGGCCCGCAACGGTCAGGACACGGCCCGCTGGAACCTGCTGCACCCGCTCGAAGAGCCCAAGAAGTCCCACGTGGAGCAAAAGCTCGACGGCGCCGCCGGTCCGGTCATTGCCGCCACCGACTACATCAAGATGTTCGCCGAGCAGATCCGCCCCTTCGTCAAGGGCACGTACATCACGCTGGGCACCGACGGTTTCGGCCGTTCCGACACCCGCGAGAACCTGCGTCACTTCTTCGAAGTGGATCGCCGCTGGGTCACGCTGGCCGCCCTCAAGGCGCTGGCCGACGAAGGCAAGATCAGCCGTGACACCGTCGCCGCTGCACTGGTCAAGTACGAACTTGACCCGTCCAAGCCGAACCCGATGTCCGTCTGAACGCCGAGGAGACTGCCAACATGAGCCAACTCATTGAAGTCAAAGTCCCGGATATCGGTGATTTTTCCGATGTACCGGTGATCGAACTGTTCGTAAAAGTCGGCGACACCATCAAGGTGGATGACGCCATCGCCACGCTCGAATCCGACAAGGCCACCATGGACGTGCCTTCTTCCCACGCTGGCGTGGTGAAGGAAGTCCTGGTGAACCTGGGTGACAAGGTCTCCCAGGGCAGCCTGATGATCCGCGTCGAAGCGGCGGGTGAAGCCGCTGCCGCACCGGCTCCAGCCGCTGCAGCTTCGGCCCCCGTTGCCGCTACGCCGGCTGCTGCAGCCCCTGCTGCCGCTCCCGCTGCCGGTGGTGGCGTGGTCGAAGTGAAGGTGCCGGACATCGGCGACTTCGACGCCGTGCCCATCATCGAGCTGTTCGTGAAGGTCGGCGACAACATCAAGGCGGAAGACGCCATCGCCACCCTCGAATCCGACAAGGCCACCATGGACGTGCC
>NZ_SDKK01000001.1:156247-183302 GCF_008107625.1 Zoogloea oleivorans | reverse complement strand
GACCTGGAAGCCTTCCGCGTCCTGATGAACAAGGAATACGAGAAGTCAGGCAAGAAGCTGACCATGCTCGCCTTCATCATCAAGGCCGCTGTCCGCGCCCTGCAGGAATTCCCCGAGTTCAACACCTCGCTCGACGGTGACAACCTGGTCTACAAGAAGTACTTCAACATCGCCTTCGCCGCCGACACGCCCAATGGCCTCGTCGTGCCGGTCATCAAGGATGCCGACAAGAAGAGCGTCTTCGAGATTGCCGCCGAATCCGGCGCGCTGGCCAAGAAGGCTCGCGACGGCAAGATGGGCCCGGCCGACATGTCCGGCGCGTGCTTCACCATCTCGTCCTTGGGCGGCATCGGCGGCACTTACTTCGCGCCGATCGTCAATGCACCGGAAGTGGCCATCCTGGGTGTCAACAAGTCGGTGATGAAGCCGGTGTGGGACGGCAAGCAGTTTGTGCCGCGCCTGACCCTGCCGATGTCCCTGACCGCTGACCACCGCGTCATCGACGGCGCCCTGGCGACCCGCTTCAACGTGTACCTCGCCCAACTGCTGGCCGACTTCCGTCGGGTCATGCTCTAAGGAGATCGCCATGAGCCTCGTAGAAGTCAAGGTTCCGGACATTGGCGACTTCGCCGATGTCCCGGTCATCGAGCTGTTCGTGAAGGTTGGCGACAGCATCAAGGCCGAAGACGCGATTGCCACGCTCGAATCCGACAAGGCCACGATGGACGTGCCCTCCTCGGCCACCGGCGTGATCAAGGAAGTCAAGGTAGCGCTGGGCGACCGCGTTACCGAAGGCAGCCTGCTGATCATCGTCGAAACCGCCGATGCGGCTGGCGCCACGGCGCCGGCAGCGGCTGCAGCACCGGCCGCTGCGGCTCCTGCTGCCGCCCCGGTGGCTGCTCCGGCAGCCGCCAGCCATGGCGGTTCGGCCGATGTCGAATACGACCTGGTCGTGCTCGGCGCCGGCCCCGGCGGTTACTCGGCGGCCTTCCGGGCTGCCGACCTCGGCCTCAAGACCGCCATCATCGAGCGCTACGCCACCCTCGGTGGCGTGTGCCTGAACGTCGGCTGCATTCCCTCCAAGGCCCTGCTGCACGTGGCCGCGGTGATGGACGAAGCCGAACACATGGGCGCCGCCGGCGTCAGCTTCGCCAAGCCCGTGGTGGACGTGGACGTGCTGCGCGCCCACAAAGAGAAAGTCGTCGGCAAGCTCACCGGCGGTCTGGCCGGCATGGCCAAGGGCCGCAAGGTGGACGTGATCCGCGGCTACGGTCACTTCCTCGACCCGAACCATCTCGAAGTCGAAGGCACCACCGGCACCAGCCAGGACAAGACCGGCGACAAGAAGGTGGTGAAGTTCAAGCAGTGCATCATCGCCGCCGGTAGCGCCGCGGTGCATCTGCCCTTCATCCCGCGTGACCCGCGCATTGTCGATTCCACCGGCGCACTCGAATTGCGCTTCGTGCCCGGCAAGCTGCTGGTCATCGGCGGCGGCATCATCGGCCTCGAAATGGCCACCGTCTATTCGTCCCTCGGCGCCCGCGTCGATGTGGTCGAAATGATGGACGGCCTGATGCAGGGCCCCGACCGTGACGCCGTCAAAGTGTGGGAAAAGCAGAACGCCCAGCGCTTCGACAAGATCATGCTCAAGACCAAGACGGTTGGCGTGGATGCCCGTGAAGACGGCCTCTACGTCACCTTCGAAGGCGAAGGCGCCCCGACGGAACCGGTCAAGTACGACATGATTCTGCAATCGGCCGGCCGTGCGCCCAA
This sequence comes from Zoogloea oleivorans, assembly GCF_008107625.1. Lineage (GTDB taxonomy): Bacteria > Pseudomonadota > Gammaproteobacteria > Burkholderiales > Rhodocyclaceae > Zoogloea > Zoogloea oleivorans. Next base: position 181,529 of record NZ_SDKK01000001.1, on the reverse strand, counting down.
CGGCAAGAAGATCGGCGCCGAAAACGCCGGTGTGATCGTCGGCGAGCGCGGCTTCATCCCGGTCGATGCCCAGATGCGCACCAACGTGCCCCACATCTTCGCCATCGGCGACGTGGTCGGCCAACCCATGCTGGCCCACAAGGCCGTGCATGAAGCCCACGTGGCCGCCGAAGTCGCTGCCGGCCACAAGGCCGCTTTCGACGCCACCGTAATCCCGGGCGTGGCCTACACCCATCCGGAAGTGGCATGGGTCGGCTACACCGAAGCCCAGGCCAAGGCCGAAGGCAAGAAGGTCGAAACCGCCAAGTTCCCGTGGGCCGCCAGCGGCCGCGCGATCGCCAACGGTGCCGACTACGGCTTCACCAAGCTGATCTTCGACGCCGAAACCCACCGGGTCATCGGCGGCACCATCGTCGGCCCGAGCGCCGGCGACATGATCGGCGAAGTGTGCCTGGCCATCGAAATGGGCGCGGACGCCGTGGATATCGGCAAGACCATCCACCCCCACCCCACCCTCGGCGAAACCATCGGCATGGCGGCTGAAGTTGCCCACGGCAGCTGCACCGACATCCCGCCGGTACGCAAGAAGTAAGCTAACGATTCCCTGTTGTAGCGTTGTTTCAGCGGCCTTCGGGCCGCTTTTTTTTGCCTCGCCGCTTACTTGTCCTCGAGACGGAAAATGCCCAGCGCTTTCAGGACGTACTTCTCGAAGACCGGCTCGGACGAGCCCGAGCGCACCTTGTGCAGAAAGTATTTCTCGAAGGCGATCTTCGCCAGATGCACCCACTTTCCCTTCTTGAACCAATTGACGTTGCGGGGCGGCAATTGCGGCAGGGCGACAAAGGCCGCCCCCGTATCACCCATGTCGGCCAGACAGATGGCATTCCAGGTTCCTTTGGCACTGGCCTCTTGCCCGGCAAGGTCTGCCGCAATGTTTTCGACAATGGCCGTCACCATCGTCTCGATCATGTAGCCCGTCTTCGGCGCACCGGTGGGCACCGGGGTTACCTCCACGGGAGGAATGGCAACGCACACACCCGCCGAAAAAATGTTCCTGTATTTTCTGCTTCGCTGGTATTCGTCAATCAACACAAACCCCCGCGGGTTGCACAACCCGTCCACCGCCGCCACCGCATCCACCCCCTTGAAGGCCGGCAACATCATCGAAAACAGGAAGGGCAACTCATGCTCCCGCAGCACATTGCCCAGGCCATCGAGTTCGGTGGTGAACAAGCGGTCAGCCTCGACCCGGGTCGTCCTGGCGTTTGTTATCCATTTGATGTCGTGGTTGCGAAACTCGCTTTCGAGCATGGATTTCGAATCCCCCACACCGCCAAGCCCCAGGTGCCCCACGTAGGGCTCGCTGGTCACATAGGTGATGGGCACCTTGTGGCGTAGCTTCCGCTTCCGCAGATCCGCATCCAGAATGAAGGCGAACTCGTAGGCCGGGCCAAAGCAACTGGCCCCCGGCATCGCCCCCACCACAACGGGCCCGGGGTTCTGCAAAAAGCGCTCGTAGGCCGCAAACGTCCGTTCTGCGTGGTCGGTGGTGCAGATGGAATGGGTGAAACCGCCGACAGGCCCCGAGCCCGGCACCTCGTCAAAAGCCAGACGCGGCCCCGTCGTGATGACAAGATAGTCGTAATCCAGCAGCGCACCATCGGCAAGCCTGAGTCGGTTTTCCTCGGCAAGAATCGACGCGACCGGCTGCGCAACAAAGGCGATCCCCTTCTTCTCGAGGTGGGGCCGCAGCTCAACCGTAATCTCGTCCCGCGCCCGCTTGCCAACGGCCACCCAGGGATTCGACGGAATGAACTGAAAATACTCGCTCGCACTGACAACCGTAACGCGATGCGATTTTCCCAGCTTCGCTTGCAACTCATAGGCTGCCGGCACGCCCCCTATGCCAGCCCCGACGACAATGATCTTGGCCATACGGTCTCCTTTGGTTGTTGTCTGCTTATATTTACCAGAATATAAGCCAACTCTAATTTAATCAACCAAGCCGTGTGATGTGGCGGTGAAGAACGGATTGACGCGGCGCGGGGGCTTGCATGGAAGGGGCTTCCTAGCCATCAAGGGGGCCGTGCTGACGAGGGGATCTGGTGCAGGAAGCGGCTATTCGAGGTAAGGCTGATTGCCAGCGATGACCGAACGATTACGTCCGTCTTCCTTGGCTTGATAGAGCGCCTTGTCGGCGCGTTGCAGCATGGCATCGAACGAAGCGTCGCCCGGGGTCAGCGACGCAATGCCGATGCTGACAGTAAACCTCACCACAGTGCCGTCATCGGCATGGACGACGGTGGACTCATCTACTGTCTTGCGCAGCCGCTCAGCAATGAGCGCTGCACCGGACGTATCGGTTTCGGGAAGGATGAGCGCGAATTCCTCGCCGCCCAGGCGACCGCACATATCCTGGGCACGTACAAGAAACATCATCACATTCGCCAGTTCCTGAATGACGCGATCGCCGGCTGGATGCCCCCAGCGATCGTTGATGGACTTGAACTTGTCAATATCCAGCATGAGCACCGACAGCGGATTGCCGTAACGCTTGGCTCGCCTGAATTCGCGACCTCCGAGATCCATGAGGTAGCGTCGATTGGCAATGCCGGTGAGCGCGTCGGTGTTCGCCAATTTGCGCATTTCCTCGCGCTGGCGCTCGGTGGCTAGCTGCACACGCAGCGCCAACAGGGACAAGACAGACAGCAAGATGTAACCGACGGCGAACTGCCAGGCGCGGTGCTGCCAGCCGGCAAGCACGCCCAACTTGTCGAAGCCGACGATGACGACGAACGGAAAGCGCTCCAGCTTGCTCAGGCCGAAGATGCGCTCGCGGCCATCCATGGGAGATACCGCCGTGAAAGTCGCGGAGCTATCGAGCTCGCCGAAGCCTGGCTGACTCAATGGGGGCGAAGTGCGCCGTCCAATTGCTTCGGGCAAGGGCGGGTTGCGCGCCAGCAGCGTCCCGTCGGCGTCGACAATTGCAAGAACATCGCCTTCATCGATTTCGAAAGCTGCGATCCATTTCTGGGCGTACTCAAGGTCGATCACCACCATCGCCCCACCAAGCAGAACGCCGTCAGGCGAGCCCACAGTCCGTGACATGAGAACGACCGGGCGGCCCGATGCCGACTTATCCGGCGGCATGTATTGAATGTGCAGGCTTTGTCCCGGATCGACCCTCGCCGCATTGCAGAATCGTTGTCGGCTCCTAGTGCCCTGCGTGGGATAGTTGGCGGCCGCAGCGAAGATGCAGTCGCCGTTGAACAAGACCAGATCCGTCAGGCCGGTAACGGTTGCGACCTTCTCCTTGAGCAAGGCGTCCAGGCGTTTGGAGACGCCTGCGTCGGGCTGCGGATAGGCCAGGTCCCGAACCACACTGACCCTACCGATGACATCCCTCAGTACGTAATCAGCCGCCAGAAAGGTGTCGCTGAACGAACGGTTAATCAACTGGCTTCTATGGATCGCCAATCTCGATCTTTCGGCAACGATGCGCTCGCCCTCCCGCGAAAAATCCACTACCAGCCAGCCGCCGATGGTCACCAGAAGCAGCAACAGCACGCCATAGCTGCCGCCCCGAGGGAGAGATCGCCGAGCCCGGATGGCAAGCACCCGATCAACCCCCGTATGCAACAACGACGGGGTGAACGCTCATGGCGTGCACCACCGTGCCCGAGGCACCCAGGCCGACCTTGTCGGCGCAGGCCATCCGCGGCATGCCGTGGTTGTTGCCAAATACGATGTAGTCGCAGGGTTTCATGGGGGGCTATTCTACAACCCGAATGGGATAGCCGGTTTTATCGACGGCTGATGCCGACCGGGTGAGATCGCTACCGTCCGCTTCGGAGGATTCAATGCTGTGGGGTCCGGGTCCAACCGGCCACGCGGGAGAAAGCGTTCTTACCGCATTGGGCGCGGGGTACGCGTTCTCCGGGGAAGGAAGCCGCCCTTCAGGTGGGATGCCGCGTCAAGGTCGGCAACCGGAAGACCTGATTGGCGAGAACGGCTTGCTCAAGCAACTCACCAAGTTGCTGGTCGAGAAGGCGTTGGAAGCCGAGATGACCGACCACCTCGGCCACGGCAAGAATGAGCCGGTAGAGAACCCGGCCGGCAATACGCGCAACGGGAAGAGCAGGAAGACGCTCAAAGGGGAGTTCGGCGAACTGCCGATAGAAATTCCCCGTGACCGCCACGGCACCTTCGAGCCGCAGTTCATTCCCAAACACCAGACCCGCTGGACGGGCTTTGACGACAAGATTCTGTCGCTTTACGCCCGAGGGATGACGGCCCGCGAAATCCAGTCACACTTGAAAGAGATGAACGGCACCGAGGTGTCGCCAACGCTGATTTCATCGGTCACCGATGCCGTGATTGAAGAGGCCAAAGCCCGGCAGTCACGGCCGCTGGACTGCATTCACGTCAAAGTCAAGCGGTGGTAATGAACACATTGAACAACAGGTTCAACAGTTGCAGGGCAGAGTCATCAGGTAACGCAGGCCGCTCGGTGGGATGGCAGAAGGACGTGTCATAAAGCGTTGGCAGCTATGGAACTCATAGCGAGTGATGGTGGTTCAAGGCGGCACAGGCTTTGCGGACGGTGTCTGCGAGAACGCCCTGCAGGGGGTGCGGAGCTGCGATTTCCGGAAGAAGCATATTCACCTGGTAACCGATGGCAACGGTAAGCGGCCGCACTACTAGGTCCGGTCCGCTGAGTTCCAGCGCGGTGAACGGGTTTACGATGGCAACGCCCAGGCCCTGACGCACCATGGCGCAGACGGCCACTGCGCTCGTGGTTTCAAGCAGGGTTGCGCGCTGTACTTTAGCGTCCTCGAACATCGCATCAATGGCGGTTCGATACGGGTCGCCAACCGCGAGACTGATGAAGCGCTCGCCTGTAAAGTCGCGTGGTTGCAGTCGAGCCTTGCGGCACAGGCTGTGATCACGTGGCAAAACAGCCACTTCATTGACTTTCAGTAAGGGCTGCAAGGCAACTCCAGCAGGTGCCTCTTGGGTTTCACTCAGTCCCAGGTCAAAACGCTGTTCACTCATGGCTTGCTCCAGCCAGGGCGACTCTAAGGGATGCACGCCGACTCCTAGTTCAGGATGTGCATGTGAGAGATATACCAGTGCGCGGGGTACCAAGGCATGGGCCAATGCCGGCAAACACGCAATGCGCAAGCGACCTGTCGCTTGCGTGCGCAATTCGCTGGCGCGCGCTGCGATCTGTTCCAAGCCTATAAACGAGCGTTCTACTTCTTGCATCAGCGCAAGTGCCCGCACGGTAGGTCGTAATCGGCCCCGCACCCGGTCAAAAAGGTTAAACCCCAGTAACTGCTCCAAACGACCCAGCTCGCGACTCAAAGTGGGCTGGCTTGACGCGCACGCGTCAGCTGCACGCCCCAGGTTGCCGTGCAGCATGATGGCGCGAAACATCGTCAGCTGGCGATGAGTTAAATTCATATCAATATTGAATAGATAAACAACAAGAACAGCATTGTTTGAATTGACCATGAAGAAGATCATCCACCCATGAACCCCTTTACTCCCGCTACCATCGCTCCTTTGGCCCAGCAGTTCGGTACCCCGCTGTGGATCTATGATGCCGACACCATTACGCGCCAGATTGCCGCTCTGCGGTTGTTTGACGTAGTGCGTTTCGCTCAGAAAGCCAACTCCAATACACACATCCTTCGCCTCATGAGGCGACAGGGCGCAGTGGTGGACTCGGTGTCTTTGGGTGAAATCGAACGCGCGTTGGCTGGTGGTTTTACGCCGGGCTTGCACAACGGGCACGCAGACATCGTGTTCACGGCCGATCTGCTGGACCGCGCTACGCTTGCGCGCGTGGTGGAACTCAATATTCCCGTGAACTGCGGCTCCATGGACATGCTGGACCAATTGGGTGCGGTCAACCCGGGGCACCCGGTGTGGCTACGCATCAACCCAGGTTTCGGGCATGGCCATTCCAAGAAAACAAATACCGGTGGCGAGCATAGCAAGCATGGCATCTGGCATGGCGACCTAGTACGCGCCTGCGAAAAGATCCAGTCCAACGGCCTGGCCTTGCAGGGCCTGCACATGCACATCGGCTCAGGCGTGGACTACGCGCACTTGCAGGAAGTGTGCGGCGCCATGCTGAAGCTGGTAGAGGTAGTGAATGCGCAGGGTTTGGACCTGCACGCTATCTCCGCGGGCGGCGGTCTGTCCGTTCCTTACCAGGCCGGTGAACCCACGATTGATACGGCGCACTACTTTTCATTATGGGATGCAGTGCGCCATGCCGTGGAACAACTGCTGGAGCACCCAGTGAAACTGGAAATAGAACCGGGCCGCTATTTAATGGCCGAGTCCGGCGTGCTGGTCACCGAGGTACGCGCCACGAAGCAACAGGGCGCCAACCATTTTGTGATGGTGGACGCCGGCTTCAGTGATCTGGTTCGCCCGGCCCTATACGGCGCCTACCATGGCATGGAGTTGATCCACTCTGATGGCACAGCGGTTAATGGCCTGCAGTTTGACACGGTGGTTGCCGGACCTCTGTGCGAGTCGGGAGATGTGTTTACGCAGGGAGACGGTGGCGTGGTGTTGCCCCGGTCCTTGCCGCAGGCGCAGGTGGGAGATCTGCTGGTGTTGCACGACACCGGTGCGTATGGCGCCTCCATGTCATCGAACTACAACGCGCGCCCGCTGATTGCCGAAGTGCTGATGGAAAATGGTGAGCCCCGGCTTGTTCGACGAAGGCAGACGGTGGCTGAGCTGCTCGCGCTGGAGGCGGTGTAAGGCAGCACACGAGATTCTAATTATTCAATTGAATCGCCCCGAAACCTGTAGACACCTTTGAGCCTTAAACTTGAGGTAACAGTGAGGTGTCATGAGCAGTATCAAGTGGGAATTGCTCGCATTACGACCAGCAGAGGACCGCTGGTCGGCCAAAGCAGCCATTCCTTCCATTCGATTTGGACGACAGTTTTATGACGCTAAGCAGACTTCGCAGCAACTACGAAACTTGGGGCGATTCACATCATCGAAACAGGCAACGATTCATACCGCTTTAAGTACCGGAAATCGTCTCGGTAGCCTGGTCAATATTCGACGCTGACGGAGGGGATGCCTTGGTCCGCTTTTCTGTGTCGCGGTGTAGGTCTGGGTGATGGGGTAAGTAGACTATAGATTTACCCCCACCCATCCACGGAGTACTACTGGGCGTGACTTGAAATCACATCCATGATCTTCGCCGGATCAAACACTACATCAAAGCACCACTGTCCGAACCCGCCCTGTTCGTTGATGGTCTTCACCCAGGTCTGCATCGCCGCACGTTTGGCCTTGTTATGCTCGCTGTCCTGCCCCTTCACTTCCAGCACCAGCGTTTTACCGTTGGTGAAGCGAATGAGGTAGTCGGGCACGAAGTTACGTGTCGAGCCCTTCCACAGGTAGCGCACGGTGAAATCCAGGTGGTCGTTCTTCGCCCACGCCGCAACGAACTTCCTTTTCTCGCAGATATCGACGACGGCCTTTTCCCACACGCTGTCGTGCACAGCGTGGCTGATCTGCGAATGCCGGGTTGGCTGGCAAGGCTTGGTGGTGAGCCATGGGCGCATTTGTGCGGTTGAACCAATCGGCCGCGACTCATCGAACACGGCAGCCAGTCGTTCCACGTTCTGCTCGGTCACAAAGCGATGCACATGCGCCACGACCGTATCCATGTTCAGTGCAAACAGCAGGCGACGGCGTTTTTCATCCTGGTGCCACAGGCTGGGAATATCCAGCTTGTCGCTCGCTAGGAACTGCTCAACCAACCGGATGAGTTGCACAGCCAGGTACTGCCTGTCGCCGCCAAAGCTGCTAGCGCTCTGCAGGTATAGCTTGCGCGCTGCGCGGAAGATCAGGTTCTGCAGGCGGAAATCTTCCGTCGCTTTCTCAAGATCGATTTCCGACACCATTGCCAGATTCGGTGCGCTGGTCAGTGAGGGCGCAACGTCTGCACTGAGTGGTGTATTCATCGGGTCTAGCGTGAGCACATCGACCTTGGTCCAGTCCATCACCAGTTCGCGCTTGAGCACGGATTCAATGCGCAGGACATTCGGCCAGCGAATTTCATACTGGTTGCGGTTTGGCTCCACTTCGATACGCACACTGGGCTTGGGCGGTGGCGGGGCTACGCCTTCTTCACCCACATCCTGGAAAATCGACAGCGGTACGCCAAACACGTTGACGTACTCCGGCAGGAACAAGCCGTTTTCGTCCATGTCGTGTGCCACCCGGCGCAAGCCCCGGCCTATCACCTGCTCGCACAACAACTGGCTGGTGAAGGCGCGCAGGCCCATGATGTGGGTCACGTTGGCGGCATCCCAACCTTCCGAGAGCATCGCTACCGAGGTGACGTTCTGCAGTTTCTGCCCGGCCTTGCCACGTTTGCCGACAGTGTCGACTAGCTCGCGCAACTGTTCTTCCTGTTTCAGCTCCAGCAAGGCTTTGACGCGATCGGCAGGCAAGCCGCTGGCTTCGATGATTTCTTGCAGGCGGATGGCATAATCCTTGTCCTTGGTGATGGTCTCGCCACGCTCGGCTTTTTCCAACACTCGCGAATCAACACGCAAGGTGCGGGTCGGTGCGTGGGTTGCTTGAATCAAGCAATCACCACCATTGAAGAAATACTCAACCCTTGCGGCAGTCTCGGTGCGGTTACAAACAGTCAGCATGACGGGCGGGATCACATGCCCCCCGGCCTGCCAAGCCTTTGTAGTCTCGTGCCAGTCATAGGCCAGTAGGGCGTAAGCCTTCTGCACCAGATCAGGCAAGGGCTCGTGGGTTTCCGCTTTGCGGTTCAGGTCCTCCTTGACCTCATCTTCACGGTACAGATGGTAGAGCTTGCTGCGATAGCTCTTGGCGTTCGCCAGTGCATCGTCGCGGATTACCACGCGCGGCGTTTTCACCAGCCCGGCTTCAATCGCATCGTTCAGGCCGAAATCTGAAATCACCCACTCGAACAGCCCGGCCTCGGTATTGGTCTTGCCGGTCGGCGCAAACGGCGTGGCCGAGAGATCAAAGCAGCGCCGGATGCGCCGCGTCTTGTGGATGCGGTCCAGCCCTTCGATCCAGCGCGTGGCCTCGTCAAGGTCGATGCCGAACTCTTCAGCATCTTTCTTGCTCACCTTCATTTCGGCGCGCTGGCGATAGGCGTGGTGTGCCTCATCATTGATGATCACAAGATCCTTATATGCAGCCAGTTTACCCAGCACACGGCGCGTGAAAGCCTCATCGCTTTCCTTGCCCTTCTTCACCACCGAGCGTTCCTGATTTTTCAGCGGCATCAGCGTGTGCCAGTTCTCGATCAGCAGTTCCGCCTGGTTCAGGCGCGTGCGCAGTGCTTCGTTAGGGCACAGGTTGAACTGGTCGTAGACGTTCTTCTCATCGCCTGGATTGAGCGTCTGCAAGCGGCTCTTCACCGTCAGGCCCGGCGCCACAATGAAGATGGCGCGCGAGAAGCGGCCGTCCTTGGGGTAGCTGATCGCGTTCAGCGTCTGCCAGGTGATGATCATGCCTATCAGCGCCGTCTTGCCTGAGCCGGTAGCCATCTTGTTGCACAAGCGCTCCCAGGCACCACCATCTCCTGGAACATTGATGCCCTGCTTGAACTCCGCGCTGCCCTCCACCCACCAGATCAGAGTCTCGATGGCTTCGAGCTGGCAGAAGTAGAAGGGGTTCTGGCGCGGCCCGCCCACCCAACGCGTTTCCTCCGGCACCCACTCGCCACGCGCATGCCAATGCTCCAGCAGCTGGCGGCTAATGCTGGTCACGCCAATGTAGCCCGCCGCCCGCCAGTCATCCACGCGCGTGCGAATCTGGTTCACCATGTTCAGCGGCACTACCCGGCGTGTGTTGTTGCGCGTGTCGTAGAGCTCGTAGCCAGCCGGGCGTCGCCCTTGCTGCAACATGAGCCCCTTCCCGGCAGCGGCTTGCTCCCAATGCTGCGCAGGCGCCTCGAAAGGCGAGTTGATGATCAGCGATTGCAGCGCTTTATTTTTGTCACTCATCGCGCCGCCCTCACACCTGATCCAGCCGGATTACTTTCAGCGACTCAATCCCACGGTCATCAACGATCTTTACCGCAATGCACTGGTTGTCGCCCGCTTCAAACGGCAGCGAAACCGTGCCGTGGAATTTCTCCAGCAGGCTTTCATCCAGCTCGGCACGAATGTCCTTCTTCAGCTTGTACCAACCCTCCTTGCCACCTGCCATCGGGAAGAAGACCTGGCGCGGAAACACCGAGCGATTGTCGTAATCCGTATCCAGCGACCAGAGGGCGATGTTCTTCTTGCCACCGCTTTTCAACTCACCCGTCTTGGTATCGAAGTAATCGAAGCCCTTCACTTCCACCTGGAATAGATCATTCTTGAGTCGCTTGACTGCAACTTCCGGCTGCCCCATCAGCCAGAAAGATTCATTGCTCGCGCGGCCCTTCTTCAGGTCTTCGGTCAGCAAGTCGGTATTCATCTGCACTTTCAATGCCGTGATGCCGCGCACTGCATCAATGTCCTTCGCCGCTTCGGGGTCGAAGGTGAAGGCGCAGAACACCAGCAGCTTGGGCAGGGGGAACAGATCGCCCGCCTCCTGCTTGGCGATTTCCACCTGGCGTTGCTCCAGCGCTGCATGCTCGGGGCCGAAACTCACCGCCACGCGCTCGTTCGTCTCGGCCACCGTGCCCACCGCGTGGATGTAGCGCGCACCGGGCAGGGGCTCCAGATCGAGCAGACGCAGCTTCTGCCCGCCCTTGCCGCGAATACCGGCCTTCAGCAACTCATCGCGCCACTGGCTCTGGCGCGAGGTCTCACCTGAACGCGCCACCGCAATATCCGCCTCCACCGGCTGCTCGGCCTCGTCCAGCGCCAGCACCGTGGCGAATGGCACGGCCTCCACCGTGAAAGGGCCGGTGATGCGCAGCTTGTTGCGGCACACCTCGGGCTGGTCGTAAAGAATTTCCTGCCCGGCATGCGAGGCGATGCTCTCATCCATCTTCTTCTGCATTGCCTGCCGTGCCGTGTGGAAGGCATCAAATGCTTTCCGTGCCGAAACCGGCCAGTCCTCCGGAAAGTCGAAAGGCACTTCCCACTCCAGCAAGGCATTCACCGGCGCCTTGTCACCCGTTGGCAGGGTGAAGGTCTTGCTGGCGGCAGCCGCGAAATCGACTTCTTCACCCTTGCGCCCGCCCTCGCTCACCACGAAGGAAATGGCCTGACCCTTCAGCGTCGCATTCAATTTTGTCAATGCAGATTCGATGGCCGGGTGCAGGCTGTCGTAAATCTCGTCGACCTCCGGATTTTGAGCGATGGACTTCAGCGTGACGTGCGGCACCGTCTTGTAGATGAAGCCGCCGCGCAACCCCTCATGCGGATACTTGAGTTCAAGGTAGTCGAAGCTCGCTGTGGCCAAGCGTTGCTTGGCGAGGGTAACGGCAACGCGCGAGGTGTCGCAGGTGATCCAGCGACGCCCCCATTTTTCGGCGACGAAAGCTGTGGTGCCTGAACCGCATGTTGGATCAAACACGAGGTCACCGGGTTCGGTGGTCATAAGCAAGCAGCGCTCAATGACTTTCGGATTCGTTTGGACAACATAAAGTGCTTCAGGTGGTGCTGCAACGTCAGCCCAAAGATTATTGAAAGGCGAAACAGGATAGTCAGCGAGCTTTAGTACATATCGTAGAGTATCCCCATCGGCGTACGGCTCAATGCGACCGACCTTTGTAAGACGCTTCATGCTATTAGCATTTGTCTTCCAACTTCTTCCACTTGGCGGGGTGTAGGTACGTCCACAAAAATCAAGTGGGAACAGTCCACTTTGGTTCACCCCCGCAGGATATAACACGTGCAATTGATATACCTGCGATCCCGCGGGGAGAGCTTTATGCGAAGCAAGCTCTGCTTGTGAGAGCTTCCGTCGTCTACCGTGTGGGTCAATAGTCCTATCCCAGTGCGAGTCCCCCTCAACAGATTTGAATTGGAATAGAGGGTTGTACTTAGTATTGGCGGTTTCAACTCTGAAGTGCAACACCGGGTTGAAAGTTCATGATTTCCCTCGCAAAGACCTCTGCTGGGGTTTCAAAGTCGAGGCATTTGCGCGGGCGGTTGTTTAATTGTCGGGCAATTGCGTTGAGGTAGCCTTGGGAGATCGGCGCCAAATCCAGGCCCTTGGGAAGATACTCGCGGATCAAGCCGTTGGTATTCTCGTTGGTCGGCCGCTGCCAGGGGCTGTGCGGGTCGGCGAAATAGACGTCGATCTTGACCCGCTTGGCGAGAATCTCGTGGCGGGCCATCTCCCTGCCCTGATCGTAAGTCAGCGACTTTTTCATGGCGAGCGGGACATGGCGGAACTTGCGCGTGAAGCCTTCCAGCGTGGCCTCGGCCGAGCCGTCACGCAGCTTGACCAGCATCAGGTAGCGGCTCTTGCGCTCGACCAGGGTGCCCACCGAACTGCGGTTGCCCGGCCCCTTGATGTGATCGCCTTCCCAGTGCCCGGCCACGAGGCGGGCCGCCACCTCAATCGGGCGCTGGTGAATGGAGGTCATGTTCGGCAGCGTGCCGCGCCGGTCCTGGCCCCGTGCGCGAGGCATGCGTGCCTTGTGGGAGAAACGCAGCTGGGCGATGAGTTCGTTGCGCAGCTCGCCCCGTGGCACGGCGTAGATGGCGCAGTAGATCGTTTCGTGCGAGACGTGCAGAGCAGGATCATCAGGGTTCATCCGGCGCAGTCTGCCCGCAACCTGCTCCGGCGACCAGCCCTCGGCCATCAGCGCGCGAACCCGGTTGAGCAGCACAGAACCGCTCTTCAGCTTGATCGTTCCGCGCCGCCTGCGCGCCAGCGTCGCGCGCTCGGCACGGGCGGCATCGTAGCTCTTGCCCACCGTGTTCCGCGCCACTTCGCGCGACACTGCGGAGGTCGGCCGATTGAGTCTTCGGGCAATTGCCCGAAGACTCAATCCCTCATTGCTGCACCGATGAATCTGATTACGTTCGTCCATCGACAACTGGCTGTAGTGAGTTCCCATGCATACACCCTACCAAATCGGGGTGTTGCACTTCAGTCTAGAGCGCGCCATTCGATTTACTGCGCGCGTACCAGATCAGATAGTCAACAGTGCCTTCTAGGTTATCCGAACCTAATGTCATTCCCTTCTTTCGGAACGTAATCAACGAAATGAAGTTCTCTGCGCCAAGAACTTCGTCCATTACATTTCGAGCCAGATGGACGTTTTCATCTCCAATTTGCACGAACACGCTCCCCGACTCATGCAGCAACTCCTTCGCCAGCAGCAGCCGGTCGCGCAGATAGGTCAGGTAGGAGTGAATACCCAGCTCCCAGGTGTCCCTGAATGCCTTGATCATTTCCGGTTCCTGGGTGAGATCTTCGTCCTTGCGGTCTTTCACGTCGCGCTTGTTGGTGAAGGGCTGGAAGTTGGAGCCGTACTTGATGCCGTAAGGCGGGTCGATGTAGATCATCTGCACCTGCCCGGCCATGCCTTCCTTCTGCAGCAGGGAGTTCATCACCAGCAGTGAGTCGCCAGCGATCAGGCGGTTGGCCCAGTCGCGATCGTGCTTGTAGAAGTCGATGGCCTGCGACAGCGGCAGGTTTTCGAAGGGGGCGTGGAACATGTCCGGCTGGAAGCCGCCCACGGTCTTGCCCTTGCTGTCCTTGATGCGCTTTTGCACCGCTGCGAGGATGGTGGCGGGGTCGATGCGCTCATGCACATGCAGCGAAACGGTGTCGACCTCAAAGCTGGTGCGCTCGGCCTTGCCCGCCCAGTTGAGATAAGGCGACTGCATGCGCTTGAGTTCTTCCAGCGCGGCGCGCATCTGCGCAGCATCGCCAGAGGCCAGCGCGTCGTCGATCAGCGTCTCGATGCCCGCGCGTTGCGGGTCGAATTGCAGTGCCGGGTCAATGTGCGGGTCGTAGGCCCAGGTCGTTTCGCTTTCTTCGTGGTCGCTCGCCACGTCGACCATGCCCACATGCGGGTTGTTTTTGCGCTTTTCGTCGTAGCGATAAGCCAGCACCTGACTCGGCTGGTTGGCCGCCCCACGCGGGGCGCTGGCCTTGGCCTTGCGCGGTTTGGCTTCGCTTGGCTCCGGCGCTTCCTGCACCGCCAGCGAGAAGTCGTCGCCTTCTTCCTCATCGTCACCTGCCGCTGCGAGATACACAGAACCGCCTTTGCCCTTGCCACGGCCAAGCAGGCCTTCTGCGACAAGCTCTTCCTTCACTTCGTCGTAGTCCTCCTGAGGCACTTCGCGCCCCAGCGCGGCCTCCATTGCCTCGCGCAATGCCTTGTTGCCTGCAGAACCGCCTGACTCCTTCAACTGCGCCAACAAGGCGTTGCGGAGCATTTCTTTTGTCTTATGGTGCATCGCTGAGTCTCACTCGAATTGGTTGGCTTACTTATTCGTCATTCTCTTGTACATCGGCATTCTTCTGTGTCTCATGCGAGAAAATGGTCGTCTGAGCATTTTCTTGAGCAGAGATGATTGGCCAGTAAAACGGGGCGCCTCGCCATTCGTCTTCTTCTGATCCATTTTGGCGGATCAGGATGAGCATGGGTTGATCGATTGAGTATTGCTGGCGGAGCCGGCCTTCCGTCTTGGTCGAGTCCGGAGCATCCGCGTATTGTGCGTGACTACCGACCGACACAGTACGTTTGAGGTTACGATTCTTGCGCACCAGACACCAAACCTTGTTGCGATTTTCAGCTTTCTTCGAAAGACCGGCCAGGTAAGTCAGCGCTGCCTTTGCCGCATCCCAATCGAAGGTGTAGCCCTCGTCTTCAAACATTTCTAACGAAGGCTGTACTTGATCGAGCAAAGCCAAGGCCACATCAAGTTCAATCAGAAAAGGGGCTTCAAAGCCCTCGTTGGGATTGAGACTGTCCAGGCGACTGTCGATCTTGGCTGTGATCGGTGTAAGTTTCGTCTTCGACAAGGTCTGAAAACCGACAGGCAGCATCCGCTTGAACGGTTTCAATGTGGTCGTGTTCGACAACATGATCTTGTTGGGGCTGCACGGAATCACTTTGCCCGACTTGTCCTTCTGGATAAATACCACGGCCTGCTCAGGGTTCTTCGCGATTTCGGCTCGAAGCGCAACGTCACACTCATGCATGCGCTTCATCGCTGCATAGATGGTGGGCTCGGTATAGAACCGGGTGACAGCTAAGTCTGCCTTGGGGCGGAAGCCAAACATGCGTGAGTGTTGGAGTACCGTGTCTTGTTGGTACACATTGGGCTTGCGGCCGTAATAGAAGCCAATCAGGTTCGCAATGGTGATGCCACGGTCAAGAATCTGCCCGCCGATGAAGATATTCAGCGGTGTGCGAAGCTTGAGCTGACCATCGTCATCCAGTAGCTCTTCAATCTGCTTTTCCGAGTTGACCTTGGTGATCATCACGGACCCGTCAGCTAACATCTGCAAGGCTGCCGAACGGACCTTCGCGTAGGTGGGTAAATGCTGTTGCAGCGTCGTCACCGACGGCTTCATTTCCTCATAGGCTTCTTGGAGGAAGGGCTCGATCAGAGTTGGCGATTCAGCTCCGGCCTTCGCCAGGCTTGACACAAGGGTATCGACGATTTTTTCTTGCCAGGCATGGGCTTCTTTGCCCGCTTCTGTGTGAAACAAGAAGCTGAATTTTTTAGGCGTCTTCCCATAGTCTTCGTCTTGCAAACGGCGAATACATGCGCCGACCAGAAAGTTGCAGACTGCTGACCGAAGTCCGGTGATCGCTTTGGCGTTCAGGACATTGTCCAACTTTACTTTGCGTCCATCCTGCTTTTTCAGGACTGTCAGTTCTTCAGCCGTGAGCGGGTAGTAAAGAAAGGATGCCAAGGCGCCTTCCTCTTGGCTTTCATCGAAGTAATAGTCGCCTCCAACGTAGTCAGCATGAACCGGGACTAATTCGGTGAATGCCGGACGAATCGGCTTGAAGGCCTTCCCCTGGATTTCAATGTCCGCTGGTTGCAGATACAGCGCGTAAGGCGTGGCGGTAACCTGTAAGAATGCAGCATGCTCGGCCAAGGTGCGCAATTGCTCCAATTGCTCAGTCGTTCTGTTGCTCAAGACCTCGCCTTCACTCTTCTTGAAGCCAACACTGGCATAGTCGGCCTCATCATCGACAACCAGAATCCCCTTATCCTTCAGATCCGGATACTTTTCTCCCAGCAGTGCGATCAATCGGTCAATGTTATCGACCTGTTTCTTGGCAATAAAAATGAGTTTCTGATTCAGCTCGTACTTGGTTAGGCCGCTCGGCACGGTCATGATGTCGAACACCTGCAAGCGGTCTTCTTTGACGTGGCTGGAGAATTCTTGCTTCACCCGCGCATAAGTCTGCTTCGCAAGCGCCTTGGTGCCCTTGGTCAGAATGACGGTGATGTCAAACTGGTTGTCAAACGCCAGGCCGATGATTGCCATGAACGTCTTTGTTTTTCCGGACTGAATTTTTCCGAGAAGCATTCCCGGCCGCTCTTCGCAGGTGCTGTCTTTCTTCGATAGGCGCTTCACGACAGACTCAATGCAGCGTTTATCCTCTTCCGAGTAACGATCCATTTGGGAAAGGAATGACTGGTAAAACACTCCATCGATCTTCATGAGCAGAGCCCTCTTGTCATCGGTTGCAACCCAGTCCGGTTGCTGAATGGTGAAAATGCAATCCCAGGTGGCTAATTATACAGGGAGTACATGCTATTGGGCTATGCGCAGCGTCAATGTGGTCGCCGATACTGGTGCGGCTTCTCTGTGGGGCCGGAATGCGGGTCATAGAGGGCGTGCGCCTGAATCGCCCCGACTTCTGTGGACAGTTCTGAACGTCTGTTGCGCGACCTAAATCAGCCACAGACAGAACGACAGCTAAACGGCAGCTTTGGCCGAGCAGCAGTCATACAAACATCCCAGCCATCTTCAGACCACGCCCCCCAAAGACAACAGCGGCCTCCCAGCCGCCGTCTTCCCGCATTGCCGCCCGTCTCCCCTGCACGACAGGCGGTCATAGTGCTTACTCCGCCACCACCTCCTTCTTCACCCGAACACGCTTCGTCTGTTCCGACTTCTTCTTCAACCCGAGCGCCGCCACCTGATCGGAGCTGGGGCCGTAGAGGGCGCGGGCTTCGTTCTTGATGCCGAGGATGATGCCGTGGAAGTCGCGGCGGGCGGCGGTGAGGGCGTCTGCGGCAGCGCTGGCGGCGGCCTGGGTGGTGACGGCGTGCTGTTCGGCGGCTCGCAGGGTTTCGTAGGCGGCGTCGGCGGCTTCGCGGCTGTGGGCGGTGTTGTTGGCCCGGTAGTCGGTCATGCTGCCGAAGGCGTGGTAGGACTCGATGTCTTTCTGGACTTGCTTGGGATTGACGCGGGTATTTTCACTGACGTTGGTCATGGCTTCTCCGTAAGTTTATGCAATGTGGCAGAAATATTACGGGTGCCGATGCTACCGCGGCCGCGCCTTTCGTTCAAGCACAATGGCATTTATCCGGGATAATCCGGGTGCTTTCAGTATCGCTATCGATGGATAGCGACTGCGCGCTGCGTGATAGTCAGTTTATGCCGGACGATAGTCAGTGCGCAGGCCGGCGTAGTCACTACCGGCGTCAGCGTAGTGACTACGCCGGCCTGGATACTCGCTATCGCGGCGCGGATAGCGACTACGCCCGTGCGGATAGTGACTCTCACGCGGCGCGTAGTGCTTACGCGGCGGCCGATAGTCACTATGACCGCGATGATAGTGACTACGCGGGCATCGATAGTCGCTATCACGCGGTGGACATTGCGTATCCGGCCGCGTGCGCTAAAGAAGCGGGAGGTAATCCCGCGTATAGGCATGCACGGATTCGCTCTCAGCTGCCGCGTCCAGCGCCCACCAGCGCAGCGCCTCGTGTTGATCGTCCTGGCCCGGAATCTCGAAGCCGGCGGGCACGTTGATGCGGTGGGCGAGGACGACGTAATGGGTGGACACGCCCATGTCACCAGCGAAGCAGTCCGGGTAGAAGTGCTCGAAGGGACCGAGGAACACCGGGTTCAGGGCATGGATGTCGGGGATGCCCAGTTCCCGCGCGGCCACCCGTGCGAGCGCATCGGCGCGCTTCTCGTTCTTGAGGACGCGCCCGCCGGGCACGAACCAGCTGCCCTGCGCCGGGCGGTTGGTGCGCAGGCCGAGCAGCACTTCGCGGCCATCGCGCACCAGCACCAGGTCCACAGAGATCAGGGGCAGATCCCTGACCAGTTCGACAAAACGGGAACGTTCATCCATCACTATTTTCCGGGTTCGTTGAAGAAAAGGAGTTTGGCCGCCATTCGCACTTGACGCGCCGCACAAGAGCCAGCCATCATAGGCCCATGAACTACCCGCTTTCCACGCTTGTCGTGATTTCCCTGTCTGCCCGCCGCCGCGCCCTGCGCGTATGGCGTGCTGCCGTTCATCCGGGGCCGGGATCGGGTTAGTCGAAACATTCATACCGATTTCATTGAAGGCCGCGGACTCACCTCCGCGGCCTTTTTGTTTTTGTCACCGTCGACTCACCTGTGGGTCGGACTTCAGTCCGACAGCACGGGCTCGGTGACGCGAGTCGGACTGAAGTCCGACCCACAAGGGAGCGTTCCATGTCTGTACCTGTTGCCTATCTGGCTATTGTCCTCATCTGGTCTACCACGCCGCTGGCTATCCAGTGGAGCACGCAAGGCACCGGTTTCGCCTTTGCCGTGCTGGCCCGCATGTTGATTGGTACCGTTGTGGCGGCCCTGCTGGTGCTGGTGTGGCGCATCCGCTTTCCGCTACACGCCCGGGCGCGCCGGGCCTACCTGGTGGGCGGTGTCGGGCTGTTCGGGGCGATGGCGCTGACTTACTGGGGGGCCCGCTACGTGAACTCCGGGCTGGTGTCGGTGCTGTTCGGGCTGTCGCCGCTGATGGCCGGCGTGCTGGCGGCGGTGTGGCTGGGCGAAAAGTCCCTGACCCGCGCCAAGGTGGCCGGCACGCTGCTTGGCGCCGGCGGGCTGGCGGTGATCTTTGTGCACGGCAGTGCCCTGGGCGGCGAGCATGCGCTGGCCGGGCTGGCCGCCTTGCTGGCGGCGGTGTTCATCTACTCGGGCAGCCTGGTGTCACTCAAGCGCATCGGCGATGACAGCCCGCCGCTGGCCACCACGGTGGGCAGCCTCACTGTGTCGCTTCCGCTCTTTGCGCTGGTCTGGCTGATGAGCGACGGGCAATTGCCGCAGGCCATGCCGGCGCGCTCGGGCGCCGCCATCGCCTACCTGGGCGTGTTCGGCTCGGTGATCGGCTTTGCGCTGTATTACTACGTGATCAAGCATCTCGACACCGGCAAGGTGGCCCTCATCACGCTGATTACGCCGGTGCTGGCCCTGCTGCTGGGCAATGTGCTCAACGGCGAGGCCATTGGCCTGCGCCTGTGGGCGGGCACCAGTTTGATCCTGCTCGGGCTCACCGTGCATCAGGGCGAGACGTGGTTGCCCATGCTGCGTCGCCTGCGGGCCGGGCCGGCGGGGTGATTACAGTGCCGCGAAGGCGGCGTGGTATTCCACCGTGCCGCCGAGGCCGTCAAGGTGGCCAGGCTGTAGTTCGAGGATCATGAAGGCGTCGTCGGGGGCGTCGCCAGCGGCCACGTAGTCGCAGCCAATGCCGTGGCGCGACGCGGGCACAAAGCCGAAGCGCGGGTAGTAGTCCGGGTGGCCGAGCACCACCACTGCGCCGGCGCCGGCCTCGCGGCTTTGCCGCAGGCCTTCCGCGATCAGGGCGGTGCCCACGCCGCTGCGCTGATAGTCGGGCAGCACCGCCATCGGCGCCAGCCCCATCAGCCGCGCCCGCGGATGGCCCGGCAGCAGCACCGGGGTAAACAGGATATGGCCGACAATCTGCCCCTTGTCGTCGGCCACCAGCGACACATACGGAAAAGTCGCGCCGCGCAGGGCATCGACCAGTTGTGCCTCGGCGGGCGTGTCGAAGGCCGCGAGGTTTACCGTGCGTACGGCGGCCTCGTCGGCCGGGGTTTCATTGCGGATCAGCACGGCGGCCGGGTCTCCTTGAACGGGTCAGCCTTCAGCCTACACCGTTTCGAGGCGCTCCTTGCGCAGCGACAGGATCACCGAGGTGGCAATCACCAGCGCCACCACGCCCAGCGAAATGCCCACCGGAATCTTCACCCAGTCCATGACCAGCATCTTCCCGCCGATGAACATCAGCACCACGGCCAGGCCATATTTGAGCAGCGAGAAGCGGTGCGCAAAGTCAGCCAGCAGGAAGTACATCGCCCGCAAACCGAGAATCGCAAAGACGTTGGAGGTCAGCACGATGAACGGATCGGTGGTGATCGCGAAGATTGCCGGAATCGAATCCACCGCGAAGATCACGTCCGACACTTCCACCAGCACCAGTGCCAGGAACAGCGGCGTGGCGTAGCGCACCAGCTTGCCGCCCTCCTCCCGGTGGATGAAGAAGTGCTCATGGTGAAAGGTGGTGGTGATCTTCATGTGCCCGCGCAGCCACTTGAGCAGCGGGTTCTTCTCCAGGTCGGCGGCATGCTCGGCAAACCAGAACATCTTGATGCCGGTGATGAGCAGGAAGGCGCCAAACAGGTAGAGCACCCAGTGGAACTGGCTGATCAGCCAGGCGCCGGCGAAGATCATGCCGGTGCGCATGACAATGGCGCCGAGCACGCCGTAGATCAAGACCCGCTTCTGCAGCTCGGGCGGCACCGCGAAGTAGGAAAACAGCATCAGCCAGATGAACACGTTATCGACGGCCAGGGCCTTTTCGATGACGTAGCCGGTGACAAACTCCAGCGCCTTGGCGTTGGCAACCTCACGCCCCATGCTCCCATCCAGATGCCACCACAGCGCGGCGGCAAAGAGCATCGACACGCTCACCCACACCACGGACCAGATGCCCGCCTCCTTCAGGGACACCTTGTGTTCCTTGCCGCCACCAACCACAAACAGGTCGATGGCCAGCATGACCAGGACGACGGCCGCAAAGCCCGCCCACATTCCCACGCTACCAATACTTTCCACGATGCATCTCCCAGAACGGAACCAAAGAAAAAGGCCTTTCGTCCGGCAACGGCGAAAGGCCTTTTTCTTGGTCCGGCAGGGGAGCCGGGTTATCGAAAGACACATTGCCATTGCGGCAAAGGTCTTGCTCACAGCCAGCGCAACATCGCGACAACTGCCCGGTAGCCGGAAGAAAGCACTGGTGCATCTCAGCTTTCTTCGTATTGACGGCCCACCGACGTGGAGCTACTCCCCCTTGGGACATCCCAAATATAGAAGCTGCCCGGGACTAAGGCAAGGTTTGTTTTTCAGGCGCTCAGTTTTCTTCGGGGAGCATCCCCATGAACTGCTCCTCGATGGTGTCGATGTGGCCGACGCCCAGCTCGCTGGCAATGTCCCGGCACATCTCGAAAGCCATCAGCAATTCGGCGCGCGACGTGGCGGTGCGCAGGTGTTCGCGCACGGGCTGGTCGGCCTGGCGCAAACTCTGTTCCATGGCGTTGAAGAGATAGAGCCTGGCCAGCGCGAGAGAGCGCCGACGCACGGGCTGGGGCGCGGGGCGGCCATGGGCCACACTCTGCGGCCGCGCGGCAGGCGACACGGAAGCGCGGCTGGCGGGCTCGACCGCCGGGGTGGCATGTGCGCTGCTCTCCACCGGGGCAACCAGCCCCATGTCCCGCAGTTCGGCCAGGGCTGCGCGGATGTTGCCGAGGGCGGCAGCCGATTCGCTCAGATGTTTTACGCTGCGCCGCCCATCCACAATGATGAGTACCGTCCTCAGACGGGTCGGCACGCGCCGGCCGCGGGTAGCGACCTCCTCTAACCCGGCCGACGTCTTGGCCAGAATCCAGTCATTGTTCATTCCGCTTCCCCTTGCCTGCTACAACATCAGGCCCCGAGAATACGGTATGAACACTTCAGCTATGTGACATAAGTCACACGTCGCCGGACGCCTGCCGGCCCAGCCGGCGATGCCGGAAACTCGCCGGCGCGTGGGCAAAAACCACCGAAAAAACCAGGATCAGCCAGAACAGAATCGGCCGCGCCGCCGCATCGGCCAGAAACCAGCCAAGCAGGGCAAACTTCACCAGCAGCGAAACACCGGCCAGCTCGGCCAGCCAGGTGGAATTGGACCAGGCGTCGAGCAGCGCCATCGCCACGCCGGACAGCACCATCAGCAGCACAAAGGCCGTTGCCGGCACGGCCGCCCCGCCCAGCAGGCCGGCCCCGACACCCACCACGCCGGCAATGTGCCCGGCGCGCAGGAACACCACCAGCCAGCGCCGCCCCGGAAAATCCCGATACCCGCACGAAGCCACGCTCGCTCCTTAAAGGCCCGCGTGGGGCTCCCAGGCATAGCCGCGCCGGGTGATCTCGGCAGTGATGATGGCCATCGCTTCGGCGACCTGCGCCGCCGGGCCCTTCATGCCCAGTTCGATGTGGCGCCGCCCGCCTTCGCCGCCCACACTCGGCAGGCTGAACAGGCTGGCATCGGGAAAGTCGGCGGTGATCTGCTCCATCAGGTCGATCAGCTTGCCTTCCATCGCCTCCCACACGATCACCGAAGTCTCGACGTAGTCGGCCTGGTGGTGCAGATGCTTGAAGCGCGTGTCGAGCACCCACTCGACCATCGGCCAGGCCATCACCGGAAACCCCGGCACAAAGAAGTGATTGCGGATCGAGAAGCCCGGAATCTGGTTGTAGGGGTTGGGGATGATCTCGCTGCCCTCAGGATAGACGCCCATCTGCAGGCGCTGGGGCGTGGTCTCGTCGCCAAAGCGGGCGCGGATCTCGGCCTCGGCTTCGGGGTGCAGGACCAGCGGCAGGCCGAGGGCTTCGGCGGCGGCCTGGCGGGTGTGGTCATCGGGCGTGGCGCCGATGCCGCCGAAGCTGAACACGATGTCGCCGGTGGCGAAGCTCTCTTTCAGGGTCTGCACCAGGCGCGGGCGCTCGTCGCCGACGTAGCGCACCGAGGCCAGACGCAGGCCGCGGGCCTTGAGGAGTTCCAGCACCTTGCCCAGGTGCTTGTCTTCCCGGCGGCCGGAAAGGAGTTCATCGCCAATGATGATTGCGCCGAAAGCCGGCGTGGTATCTGCAGCCATTCACTTCACCTCGATGATGTTGTCGTTGTGCCGCGCCACTCGCAGGGCCGACAGCAGGTAATGCACGAAGGCCAGGCCCGACAGCGCCGGCGCAAACAGGTTGATCAGCGGCACATGGGCCATCACCGCACCCAGCAGGCCGACGCCAAACAAACCACTGGCCTGCTCCGTCGGCAGGACCTTCAACTCGCGCTTGTCGGCGTGGGCCATCAGCGCGTCGTAGCGAAAGGCGCGCTGGTTGAGCCAGGCGGTAAGCAGCAGCGAGATGATCAGGCCAACGCCGGGAATCAGCCACAGGGGCAGGCTCAGCACCAGCAACACGAGAAATTGCAGCACCGAGGTCAGCGCGTTCCACACGCTGCCCACCTGGCTGCCGCCGCCACGCCGGGCAATATCGGCGTAATCGGTAGCGGCCACCTTCTCGGCCATCAGCGGCAACGCAATGGCCGCCACCAGGAAGGCCGCCGTCACGTAGATGATCGGCAGGGCCAGCACCACCAGGCCGATCTTGAACATCACCAGCGCCACCAGCAGCGCCCCTTCCGACGAGGCCAGCCAGCCGCCGACCAGCGGCATGGCGGTAATCAGGCTGGCGCCGAGGGCCACCAGGGTGGCCCAGTTCATCACCAGCAGGCCGGTCCACAGTATCGCTGCCGCAAGGGTCGGCCACATCAGGTGCCACAAGATGCCCGGCCGGCTGAGGCTGCGGGCGGCAGAAAAGTAGGAGAGCAGGACGGTTTTCATTATTGGCTGGATATCCTTCTTGGCAACAGGGGCATTCTGGCGCATTGCGCGCTACCGCGTTTCAGAACCTGCACTGGCGGATTG
This sequence comes from Zoogloea oleivorans, assembly GCF_008107625.1. Classification (GTDB taxonomy): domain Bacteria; phylum Pseudomonadota; class Gammaproteobacteria; order Burkholderiales; family Rhodocyclaceae; genus Zoogloea; species Zoogloea oleivorans. Next base: position 157,572 of record NZ_SDKK01000001.1, on the reverse strand, counting down.
GTTCGCCACGGCGGGAGCGAAGCCGCAGGCGCGCAGGCCGGTTTCCACCGCGGCGGCGGTCAGTGCGCGCCGTTCGGCACCGGCAAGCTGACGCTCCTCGTCGCGGTTGACGATGACACCCGCCTCCAGCAGCACCGCCGGCACGCTGGCACGCTTGAGCACCACCAGATTGTCGTAGAAATACACGCCGTTGGCCTCGTCGGCCCACGCCCGCCCGTCCTCTGCCCGCCCCACATGATGGGTCGCGACCTTCAGGCCGGCCTCGCGCAGAGCGCCACCGATGGCACTGGCGCAGGCCAGGCTCTCGGCCAGCCGCGGGTTGAGGCGCGACACGAACAGGGAGAAGCCCGCAAAGTCGTCGGCATACCGCCGGGGCTGCCCGTTCCAGACCCACGGTTGCAGATGGCTTTCCTTCACCGAGTCATGGTGAATCGACAGGAAGAAACCCGCCCCTGCATCCTCGGCCTGCTGCGGCCGGGCCTGCAGATCGGCCATCTCGCCACGGTGGCCGATCAGGCGCACCGGCACGCCATCGGCCGCCAGCCGCGCGGCGATCACCGCCGCCAGGGAATGGTTGTACTCGAACTCGGCCACCCCGTAGGCGCTGGTCGCCCCCGAACGGGCCAGGTAATGACCCACGTCGATGGCCACCGGCGGCGTGGCCCACGCCAGCGACGCCCACGTCAGCCCGACCATGCCGGTCCAGCGCCTCATTCGGCCTTGTCCTCTACCTGCCGTATCCGGAAACCCTTGTCGGCGAACATCGCCAGCAAACCCTTGGCCCCGCCGAAGTGGCCGGCACCCACGGCAATGAAAGGCCGTTTGCCGGGCTGCAGGGCGGCCACGATGGTGTCCACCATCTCCCGGTTACGGCGGTCGAGCAGTTCGGCCAGCATCGGCGCCATGGCCTCGCTGGTCGCTTCCTCGCGCATCAGCCGGTCGAGTTCTTCCGCATCGCCGCGCCGCCAGGCGTCCAGCATGCTGCGAAAGTACGGCTCGGCCTCGTTGCGTTCGATCAGCTCGACCACTTCGACCAGGCTTGCCACCTGGGCCGCCTCTCCGCCGGCCCCCAACGCCTCGATCTGCCGGCCCACGGTTTCCAGTGCCCACAGGGGCAGGCCGCGCGAGCGTGCCTTGCGCGCCAGCCACAGATCAACGCCCTGCTCGGTGCCATAGCCGGCAATCTGCGCCGCCCGCAAGGTCAGCAGCGTGCTGACCATCCACGGCTGCAGATGCTGGGCCGCCTCAGCCGGCACACCGACCTGACCCAATACCGCCGCCAGGCGTGGCCGCAAGCCGGCCGGCAGCAGGTCGTCGAGCCGACG